>DASWQB010000039.1:0-1700 GCA_036398335.1 Afipia sp.
TTGTGACGTTCAGTTCCATCACGCGCCCTCCTCTGCAGTCGCTTCTGGAGCAGCGGCTTCAGGAGCAGGCTTGTCAGTGCCGCCAGCCAGCTTGAACTTGCCGGGCTTCACAGCTTCCTTCGGCAATGGCTTCTTGACCGCGTCGCGCACGGTGATCCAGCCGCCCTTGGAGCCGGGAACGGCGCCTTCGATCAGCAGAAGTCCGCGCTCCACATCCGTCTGCACAACGCGCAGGTTCAGCGTGGTGATGCGATCGACACCCATGTGGCCGGGCATCTTCTTGTTCTTGAAGGTCTTGCCGGGGTCCTGACGGCCGCCGGTCGAACCGATCGAACGATGCGAGACCGAGACGCCGTGGGTGGCGCGCAGACCGCCGAAATTCCAGCGCTTCATGCCGCCCGCAAAACCCTTGCCGACCGAAGTGCCGGTGACGTCGACGAACTGGCCGACGACGAAATGATCGGCCTGAATCTCGGCGCCGACCGGAATCACCGCATCGTCAGAGACGCGGAATTCGGCGACCTTGCGCTTCGGCTCGACCTTGGCGACCGCGAACTGGCCGCGCTCCGCCTTCGGCAGATAAACCGATTTGCGCGAGCCGGAACCCAGCTGCAGCGCGACGTAACCATTCTTCTCAGTGGTGCGATGGCCAACGACCTGGCAATTGCCCAGCTTCAGCACGGTCACAGGGATATGTTCGCCGGCCTCTGTAAAGACCCGCGTCATCCCGACCTTTTGTGCGATCACTCCGGAGCGCATCGGCGTGCTTCCTGTTCTTCTCTGTGTCCCGAAGGACTGGCTATTCTCAACTGAGCGAGACTTACGTCACCCTCAGAGCTTGATCTCGACATCGACACCGGCGGCCAGATCGAGCTTCATCAAAGCATCGACCGTCTGCGGTGTGGGGTCCACGATGTCCAAAAGGCGCTTGTGGGTGCGCATCTCGAACTGCTCGCGGCTTTTCTTATCGACGTGCGGCGAACGGTTGACGGTGAACTTCTCGATGCGGGTGGGCAGCGGAATGGGTCCGCGAACCTGAGCGCCGGTCCGTTTTGCCGTGTTCACGATCTCGCGGGTCGACGTATCGAGAATCCGATGGTCGAACGCCTTGAGACGAATGCGAATATTCTGGCCGTTCATTGCCGTTTCTTTCTTGTCCGTCACGACCGGTCAGTCCGGCCATCCACGTCGTTATTAAAGAGGTCGTGAATGCCCGGCCTTTCAGCCGGGCATGACGACGGATCGTTTCTTACTCAATGATGCTCGCGACGACGCCTGCACCGACGGTGCGGCCGCCTTCGCGGATCGCGAAGCGAAGCTTTTCTTCCATCGCGATCGGCACGATCAGGTGCACTTCCATCGCGATGTTGTCGCCTGGCATCACCATCTCGGTGCCTTCCGGCAGATGAACCACACCCGTCACGTCGGTGGTGCGGAAGTAAAACTGCGGACGGTAGTTGGTGAAGAACGGAGTATGACGTCCGCCCTCTTCCTTGGTGATGATGTAGGCCTCAGCCTTGAACTTGGTGTGCGGCTTGACAGAACCTGGCTTGCACAGCACCTGGCCACGCTCAACTTCCTCGCGCTTGGTGCCGCGAAGCAGCGCGCCGATGTTGTCGCCGGCCTGGCCCTGATCGAGCAGCTTGCGGAACATTTCGACGCCGGTGACGATGGTCTTCTGGGTCGCCTTCAGACCGACG
>DASWQB010000040.1:0-6622 GCA_036398335.1 Afipia sp.
GAGCAGCAGATTCTGCTCGCCGCCGATGGCGAGCAGGATCATCACCCCGGCGATAGCGAAGGGCTGCAGTGCCAGCATCCAGGCATGCGGCAACAACGGCCGCGACTGGAACACCAGCACCCATGTCAGCAGATAAAGCGACAGCGGCAAAACCCACAGCAGCGGCACGGCTGCGATATCGGTCGAGATGTGCGCGGTGACGGCGATCAACAGGCCGGAGGGAACGGCGGCGAGAAATATCCAGCGCGCGCGCAATTTCCAGCTTGGCGGCGGCACATCTCCCTCGCTCGCCGCGATGGCCTGCGCCGACATCGGCGGGGAGCGCACCAGCAGCACGCCGCAAATTGCGATCAGCACGATCAGCAATCCATAACCGCAGGTCCAGATCAGGTTTTGCGTGCGCAGCGAGAACAAGGGTTCGAGCAGCACAGGATAGGACAACAGCGCGAGAAAGCTGCCGATGTTCGAGGAGGCATAAAGGAAATAGGGATCGGGACCGTCGGGGTGGCCGGTGCGAACGAACCAGGCCTGCAACATCGGATTGTTGGCGGCGAGCGCGAAAAACGGCAGGCCGATCGACACCGCGAACAAACCGAGCAGCCAGAAGGCATAACCGCTGGCAGGCGGCTCACCCCACCCCCCCGCAATCGACAGCGGCAGCGTGAGCAGCGCGACCACCAGCAGGCACAGATGAATGACGACAGGAACCGCACGGTTCCTGATGGTCATGAGATAGTGCGCGTAGGCGTAACCACCAAGCAGGAGCGACTGAAAGAACACCATCGCCACCGACCACACGGCGGGCGACCCGCCGAGGCGCGGCAGCACCATTTTGGTGAACAGCGGCTGCACCGAGAACAACAGCAACGCGCTGGTGAAGATCGCCCCGGTATAGACCACCAGAACAAGCCTGTTGCGCGAACCGGCGATCGGGCTCGCTGCGTCGGACGGCGCTGAAGTCATGAAATCTCCGGATGCCCGGCGCGTGACCGGAAGACGACAAAAGCGAACCGCGCGGAGTGGACCACAGCAGCGCGCACCCGGCAATAACATGCACGTGAATGACGTGCATGTGTAGAACATGTGTAGAGAACGCTCACGCCGTCCTGTGACCAACCATTCTTCCGTCATTGCCGGGCTTGACCCGGCAATCCACCTCTTCGAAATTTCTTTTAAAAGATGGATACGCGGGTCAAGCCCGCGTATGACGATTTGAGCATCCTTCAACTTTGCGTGCTCCTCATTCTTCGACGCATTCGAACAAAGATTGCCCATGACCACTGATTACGACGCACTCATCATCGGCGCGGGCCACAATGGCCTCACCTGCGCGGCCTATCTGGCGATGAACGGCCTCAAGGTGAAAGTGGTCGAGCGCCGCGAGGTGGTCGGCGGCGCGGCGGTGACGCAGGAGTTTCATCCCGGCTTCCGCAATTCGGTCGCGGCCTACACCGTCAGCCTGCTCAATCCGCGGATCATCGCCGATCTCGACCTGCCGGCCCATGGGCTGCGCATCGTGGAACGCCGCGCGCAGAATTTCCTGCCTGCTCCTGACGGCGGCTATCTTCTCACCGGCGAAGGCCGCACCCATCAATCGCTGGCGAAACTGAGCACACGCGATGCCGGGCGCATCGGCAATTTCAATCGGGAGATGGAGAGCATCGCCGATGTGCTGCGCGAATTCGTGTTGCGCGCGCCGCCCAATGTCGTCGAAGGCTTCAGCCTCAATTCGTTTCGCGAATCCTTCAACGCGCTGGAGAGTGGCAACATTCTGCGGCGGCTGCCGATGGAGCAGCGGCGCGTGCTGCTCGATCTGTTCACGATGTCAGCCGGCGACATGCTCGACGACATTTTCGAGAGCGACCTCATCAAGGCGCTGTTCGGTTTCGACGCCATCGTCGGCAATTACGCCAGCCCCTACACGCCGGGCTCGGCCTATGTGATGCTGCATCACGCCTTCGGAGAGGTGAACGGCAAGAAAGGCGTATGGGGCCACGCCATCGGCGGCATGGGCGCGATCACGCAGGCGATGGCGAAATCGGCGCGCATGCATGGCGTGGAGATCGAAACCGGTAACGGCGTGCGCGAGGTGATCGTCGAAGGCGACCGCGCCGCAGGCGTCGTGCTGGATGACGGCACGTCAATCCGCGCACGTTACGTGTCATCCAATATTAATCCGAAGTTAATGTACACAAAACTGATCCCGGCGGATGCCCTGCCGAAGCCGTTCCTTGAGCGCATCGGAAAATGGCGTTGCGCCTCCGGCACCTTCCGCATGAATGTCGCGCTCTCCAGACTTCCGTCGTTCACCGCGCTGCCCGGCAGCGGCGATCATCTCACCAGCGGCATCATCATCGCGCCGTCGCTTGGTTACATGGACCGCGCGTACAGCGATGCGCGCGCGCATGGCTGGAGCCGCGAGCCCGTGGTCGAGATGCTGATCCCCTCCACGCTCGACGATTCACTCTCGCCGCACGGCGAACACGTCGCCAGTCTCTTCTGTCAACACGTTGCGCCGCAATTGCCGGATGGCTCGTCATGGGACGAGCATCGCGACGAGTTGGCGGATCTGATGATCGCCACTGTTGACCGCTACGCGCCGGGCTTCGCGGCCAGCGTCATGGGCCGGCAGATCCTCACCCCGCTCGATCTGGAGCGCGACTTCGGCCTGATCGGCGGCGATATTTTTCATGGCGCGCTGACGCTCAACCAATTGTTCTCGGCGCGGCCGATGTTGGGCCACGCCGATTATCGCGGGCCGCTGAAGGGGCTCTATCATTGCGGCTCAGGCGCGCATCCCGGCGGCGGCGTCACCGGCGCGCCGGGCCACAACGCGGCGCAGACCATTCTGCGCGACCATCAGGCAATGTTTCTGTGATGTGGAAGAGGCGTGCATAAGGCTGTGGTCAGTCCTGTGGATAGACTGTGCAAAACTTGGAAATAGAACTGTCGATAAGTTCGCGAAACAAAGTGGACAGCCCTGTGGAGCAGCGGTTCATAAAGCCCATTAGCCCTGTGGATCGGATGTGGACAGGCTTTGCAAAATGGGCCAAGTGAACGCCTTAAATTCCTGGATTTGAGATGAATTCCTCCGACACATCCGGCACCTCATTGACCGCCTCCGCCAGCCGCGCGACCTGCGCTGTGGGCGACGAGCGCACCGCGAGCCGCATCGTCGATCTGCTGACGGAGAACTTCGACGACAGTCACGTCGCCATCGCCGCGTTCGAGCAGCCGGACGGGCGCTGGGACGTGACGATGTATTTCGAACAGCCGCCTGATGAAGCGGCGATCCGCGACATGATCCTGTTCGCTGCGGGCAAGGCCGTCGCCGACACGGTGACGTTCGGCACCGTCGAGGCGAAAGACTGGGTGCGCTCGAGTCTCGAGGGTCTTGTCCACGTCAATGCCGGACGTTTTGTGGTGCATGGCCAGCATGACAGTGACCGCGTGCCGCCGAACAAACTCGGCATCGAGATCGAGGCCGCGTTGGCCTTCGGCACCGGGCATCACGGCACCACGCGCGGCTGTCTTGTTTTGCTCAACGAAGTACTGCGCCGGCGCGCACCGAAACGCGTGCTGGATCTCGGCTCAGGCACCGGCGTGCTTGCCATCGCGGCCGCGAAGGCACTGCATCGTCATGTGCTGGCCAGCGATATCGATCCGCGCTCGGTCGAGGTCGCGCGCGAAAACGCCCGGCTCAATGGCGTCAGTAGCTTGGTGGAAACGATCTGCGCGACGGGGTTTGGCTCGCCCCGATTCGCAGAGCAAGGACCGTTCGGCCTTGTGCTGGCGAATATCCTCGCCGGCCCTTTAAGAAAACTCGCGCCGCAGATGGCTGAACATCTGGCGCCATCTGCGTATGTCATCCTGTCCGGCCTGTTGCCGCATCAGGCCACCAGCGTCGTTGCCGCTTATCGCAACAACGGGCTGAAGCTGATCCGCCGGCTCCAGCTTGACGGCTGGACCAGCTTGTTGATGCAGCAGGCGTGACGCGTCAGCCGCGCGTCCGTGCCGGGGTGACGTCAGCCTCGGTGTATCCGAATTCACGCTCCGAGCGCATCAGCATGTTCGCGTCGCGCTGGAGACGGGCTTCGGTGATCTTGTCGAGCAATTGAACGATGACGCCGCGTGGCTTGGTCGCCGACATGGCTGCCAACGGACGCACGGGCACCGACGAAATTTTCTCAAAAGTAAATGCTGGCATGTCGATCTCCTCGTCGTTGAGTAGAAAACACACACCCCCTTGGATGCTTTGAGGACCGATGACAGAAACTCTTACGGCTCCTAATCGTTCCTCGGCTCGCCTTCCCTGCAAGCAGGGTCTAATAAGCATGGATCGTGCCAGCTTTTACGGGCACCCCCGGAAGGCGTCATTTTGTAAGGTCGTATGATGTTCGAAGCCCGGTTTCAGACATTTGAGGAGCCCGAAGGCGGGGTCGCTCTATCCGCCCGGCTGGCGGCCTTTCGCGAGGAAATGCTGCGGCAAAACCTCACCGGATTCGTGATTCCGCGCGCCGATAGCCAACAAAACGAATATGTGCCGCCCTCCGAGGAGCGGCTCGCGTGGCTCACCGGCTTCACCGGATCGGCCGGCCTTGCCATCGTGCTGACCCGGCAGGCGGCATTGTTCGTGGACGGCCGCTATACCCTTCAGGCGGCGCAGCAGGTCGATCCAGCGGCCTGGCGCGTCGAATCCCTGATCGACCCGCCACCCGAAAGCTGGCTGGCGAATCATCTGGTGTCAGGTGACCGCCTCGGTTTTGACCCATGGCTGCACACGTCTGCGGCAGCCGAGCGCCTCGCCAAGGCCTGCGAAAAGGCCGGGGCGGAGCTTGTCGCGGTCGAACGCAATCCCGTCGATGCGATCTGGCTTGAGCGACCGGCCCCGCCGCTCGGCCCCGTGGCGCTGCACGGCCGCCAATTTTCCGGCGAGAGCGAGACAGACAAGCTGGCCCGTATCCGCACCGAGATCAGCAAGCTCGGGCTGGACGCACTGGTGCTATCGGACTCCCACGCCGTGGCGTGGACCTTCAACATTCGCGGTGCCGATGTTGCGCACACGCCGCTGCCTTTGTCTTACGCGCTGGTGCCGAAAGAGGGGCGACCAACGATTTTCCTCGACGGCCGCAAGCTGTCCGACGCCGTGCGCGAGCATATCGAAGCAAATGCCATTATTGCCGAACCCGACGCGCTGGTGACGACGCTGACCATGCTGGCTGAAAACGGCGCGGCCATCGGCCTCGATGCCTCGACCGCCGCCGATGCGCTGAGCCGCGTCATCACAGAGGCCGCCGGCAAGGCAAGGCGCGGACCCGATCCCGTCGCGATGCTCAAGGCGGTGAAGAACAAGACCGAGATCGAAGGCGCGCGCGCCGCGCATCGCCGCGACGGCGCGGCATTGGCGCGCTTCCTCGCATGGATCGACCGCGAGGCTCCAAACGGAGCCTTGACCGAGATCGACGCCGTCGAGGCGCTTGAGACCTTCCGCCGCCAGACCGGCACGCTGAAGGATGTCTCGTTTCCTACCATCTCGGGCACCGGACCGAACGGTGCCATCGTGCACTACCGCGTCACCCGCAAGAGCAACCGCCGCATCGCGCCCGGCGACCTGCTGCTGATGGATTCGGGCGCGCAATATGAAGACGGCACCACCGACGTCACCCGCACGATTGCGATCGGAGAACCCACGGAGGAGATGCGCGACCGCTTCACCCGCGTGCTGCGCGGCCATATCGCCATCGCCCGCGCGGCGTTTCCGGACGGCGCAACCGGGGCGCAGCTCGACACGCTGGCGCGGCAATTCCTCTGGCATGCCGGACTCGATTTTGAACACGGCACCGGCCATGGCGTCGGCAGCTATCTGTCGGTGCATGAAGGCCCTGCACGCATATCGAAACTTGGCACCACGCCGCTCAAGCGGGGCATGATCCTCTCCAACGAGCCGGGCTATTACAAAACCGGCGCCTATGGCATCCGCATCGAGAACCTCGTGCTGGTAATCGAGGACAAGATCGAAGGCGCCGAGAAGCCGATGAACGGCTTCGAGACATTGACGCTGGCGCCGATCGACCGCCGCCTCATCAACGCGCACAAGATCAGCAGGCGAGAACTCGCCTGGATCAACGATTATCACGCACGCGTGCGCCGCGAGATTCACCCGCTGGTGGACGAGGTGACGAAGGTCTGGCTCGAGGGCGCCACTGAACCGATGAGCCATGAGTGAGCGCCGAGCAAAAACGCGCAGCTGTTTTGCGATCAAGGCAGGCGCCAAATAGCCGGCTTTGGCGCATGCTCGCGTTGCTGACCGCCTTCCCCAGCCGGAAGGCTTTTAAGGCTGAAAGAGTCCGGACAACGTGACCACAGAGAATAGCGTAATGACACCGGCGCAAGCCGCGGCAGAGCCCTCTCGAACCATCCTCATTCTCCTTGTGGTGATGAACGGCGTCGGCCCGGTCTCGCTTTATCTGCTGGTCCCTGTCCTTCCGCTGCTGGCGAAATCATTCGGCGCGACCATTTCGGCTGTGCAGCTCAACGTCGTGCTGTTCATGGTCGGACTTGCGATTTCACAGCTTGTCACCGGCCCGCTGTCGGACCGTTTCGGGCGTCGTCCGGTGCTGCT
>DASWQB010000041.1:0-2797 GCA_036398335.1 Afipia sp.
ATTGCGAACGGAGCCGAGCCGACTGTCTCCCAGACGATCCGTCTCTGCATCGCCATCGCCGTCATAGCGATTACCACGGTACTGTCGGTGCGTGACCAACAGATCCGAAACAGACTTGTAACCGCTAATCATGATCTAGCACGTAGCAGGTGGCGGTACCGGTCTATTTTTGAGCGAAGCCGGATTTCGCTGTGGGAGCAGGATTATTCGAAGGCTGTCGCCATCCTCGATGAGTTAAAAGGGAGAGGCATCACGAATCTGGCGGACTATAGCAATCGAAACCCGACGTTCCTGCTCATGATAACCGACGCTGTCCTGACGACACAGGTCAACGACGCCATGATTGAGGTGCTCGGCGTGTCTTCGCGATCCCAAGCTTTTGCGCGCATGTCTGCTTTTTGTCCAAATGCCTCCACGATGATTGAGGTTCTTCAGGCAATCCAAGACGGCAAAGATCACTACCAGGGACAGGGGACCCTCATCGGTATGGACGGTCGCGAGAAGTTTGTTCTGGTCGCAAACTCGTTCCCACCTGACATTGCGAGCGCGGGGCGCGTGATCGGCACGTTGGTCGATGTCACGCATCGTGAGAAGGCGCAGCAGGCTTTGCTGAGCGCGCGAAGCGAACTTGCGCGCGCATCGCGCGTCGCGACGGTTGGAGCCTTGTCTGCATCGATTGCTCATGACTTGAATCAGCCACTCGGCGCAATGGTCATGAACACGCAAACTTGCCTTCGCTGGCTGCAGAAGAACCCGCCGGATATCCCTGCGGCCGCCGCAGCAGCTCAAAGAGCCGTCGAAGCGGGAATGAGGGCCAGCGGAATCGTCCGCGAAACCCGCAATCTCCTGGAGAAGCGCCAGCAGCGGGATGAACTGGTCGATCTGCAACAACTCGCATTCGAAGTGGTCGACCTGCTCGAGCGCGAGATTGAGGAACTTGGGGCCAAAGTCGATATCGACACCGAGCCCAGCTTGCCGCCAGTTACCGCCGATCGCATTTCTCTACAGCAGGCGCTCGTTAACTTGCTGACCAATGCATTGCATGCGACCGCTGACTGTTCACCGACTCGCCGCAACATCACGATCCTCATCCATAAGGTCGATAACGAACATATTCGGCTCATAGTCCAAGATCGAGGCTCAGGCATACCCGAAGAGGATTTGGATAAACTGTTCGATCCCTTTTTCACGACGAAGGAGGGGGGGATGGGAATGGGACTTGCCATCACACGCATGGCGGTTGAGGCCAGCGGCGGTCGTCTAATCGCTCGCAATCATGAGGACGGTGGCGCATTGTTCGAGTGCGTCCTTCCCATTGCGCGGAATATGGAGATCTAGCAGTGGAACGAACAAATAAGGATAGCGATAAGGACCTTGTCATTATTGTCGATGACGATGCCACTATGCGCGACGCGCTGACGGATCTCCTGCGTTCCGTCGGAATTGAATCGCTTGTTTTCTCGTCAACGCGTGATCTGTTGAGTGCAACGATTCCGGATCGCCCCGGCTGCATGGTGCTGGATGTACGACTGCCCGGTACGAGCGGACTCGATCTGCAAGCTCAGCTGAACGTCTCAGGAAATCATCTTCCTATCGTTTTCCTCACAGGTCATGGCGATATCGCAATGACCGTGCGCGCAATGAAGGCGGGAGCAGTCGATTTCTTAACGAAGCCGATCCGGGATCAGGACATGCTCGATGCTGTCTTTGCGGCAATAGAACGCGACCGCGTGCGTCGTTCCGCTGAAGTTGATGCTCGAGAAGTTGCCGCGCTCGCTGCAAAGCTTACGCCGAGGGAGCGCGAAGTCGCCTGTGCCGTGACGCGGGGGCTGATGAATAAGCAAATTGCTTATGAACTTGGGATCACGGAAATCACGGTAAAACTCCATCGTGGCAATGTCATGCGTAAGCTGCAGGCCCATTCCGTTGCGGATTTCCTTAGAAAAGCGCAACTGCTGGGCGTACAGCTAACGGCCAGCCAATCCTAGACCAGAGTATGGTGTTTTTCTCGCGCTCTCTCACGCACACAGAAAGAGAGGATTATCTCTGCTCCTATGATCAGCGTCGGGAACGCTCATCCAGTGTCGGAAACAATAGGAATAGCGATCGTTGACGACGATCATGATATGCGGGAGGCGCTCGGGGGACTTGTATTGTCGCTCGGCTACACGCCGCTGACATTCGCCTCCGCAGAGGCGTTTCTTGCGTTCCCACGCAGGAGCAGGTTTCGTTGCATAATTGTTGACGTGTGTATGGCAGGTCTCAGCGGAATCGAACTTCAGTCAATTCTGAATCAGGAAGACGACAGTCCGGCGATCATTTTTGTGACGTCGCACGGAGACGAAGGAATCCGGGAGAAAGCCCTCAAAGGTGGCGCTCGATGTTTTTTAGGAAAACCCGTTGACGTCCAGATCCTGATCGATTGTTTGGAGACCGCGTTGGAAGTCCCGTTATAGTCTAGAAGTCGTTTTGGCCATTAGCGGTGGCTGGCTGGAAGTTAGACACGGTTGTCGATAGTCGGAGCAGGCTCTATTGAAGTGCTTAAGCTGGCCGATGAACTCGGTGAGACGGGTCACCAACTCCATGTTCTCTGGGGCACCTATGCCAGCTGCATGACGATGAGGCAATTTAGTGATGCTCTTGATGTGGCTCACCGGTTTCATAAGGTTGCCAAGGCAAGCAGCTTTGCCGAACAACTCATCGGACGCTTGAATGATGCTCCAGGAGCTTGCTGTCTACGAAGGTGGCATATCAGGTGACCGGGAAATCGGTGCCTAGGCCGATTTCTCTCCATGTT
>DASWQB010000042.1:0-1534 GCA_036398335.1 Afipia sp.
CATCGTTGACATGAACGACGGGACCGCTCGGGTAACGCGGGTCGATCTTCACGGCGGTATGGACGCGGCTGGTGGTGGCGCCTCCGATCAGCAGTGGGAGCTTGAGGCCCTGCCGCTCCATTTCGGAGGCCATGAAAACCATCTCATCGAGCGAGGGGGTGATGAGACCGGACAGGCCGATGATGTCGGCGTTCTCAGCTTTCGCCGTGTCGATGATCTTGGCAGCCGGAACCATGACGCCGAGATCGATCACCTCGAAATTATTGCACTGGAGCACGATGCCGACGATGTTCTTGCCGATGTCGTGGACGTCGCCCTTCACGGTGGCGAGCACGATCTTGCCGGCATTCTTGCGCGCGTCTCCTTTGAGGCCGGCGGCAAGGTTGTCGGCCTTTTCCTTTTCCATGAACGGCATGAGATAGGCGACCGCCTGTTTCATCACACGTGCGGACTTCACCACCTGCGGCAGGAACATCTTGCCCGCGCCGAACAGATCGCCGACGACGTTCATGCCGTCCATCAGCGGGCCTTCGATCACATGCAGCGGACGCTCGACGGTGAGGCGCGCAGCTTCCGTGTCGGCGTCGATATATTCGGTGATGCCGTTGACCAGCGCGTGGCTGAGACGTTTCGCCACCGGCCATTCGCGCCAGGCGAGATCCTGAACCTTCTCCTGCTTTTCCTGACCGCGGAATTTCTCCGCGAGGTTCAGCAGTTTTTCAGGCGCGGCAGGGTCGCGATTGAGAATGACGTCTTCGCAGACCTGGCGCAGCTCCGGATCGATGTCGTCATAGATGACCATCTGCCCGGCATTGACGATGCCCATGTCCATGCCGGCCTTGATGGCGTGAAACAAAAACACCGAGTGCATCGCCTCGCGCACCGGCTCGTTGCCGCGGAACGAAAACGAGAGGTTCGAGACGCCGCCCGAAATATGCGCGTGGGGCAGATTCTGGCGGATCCAGCGTGTGGCTTCAATAAAGTCCACGCCGTAATTGTTGTGTTCCTCGAGACCCGTTGCGATGGCGAACACGTTTGGATCGAAGATGATGTCCTGCGGCGGGAAATCCAACTTCGCGATCAAGAGGTCGTAGGCGCGCTTACAGATTTCGATCTTGCGCTCGTAGGTGTCGGCCTGTCCGACCTCGTCGAAGGCCATGACGACGACTGCCGCGCCGTGACGCCGCGCGATCTGCGCTTCGTGCAGAAACTTTTCCTCGCCTTCCTTCATCGAGATCGAGTTGACGATGGGCTTGCCTTGCACGCATTTCAGGCCGGCCTCGATCACGTCGAATTTCGACGAGTCGATCATCACCGGCACCTTGGCGATGTCCGGCTCCGAAGCCACGAGATTGAGAAAATCGATCATCGCCTGCTTCGAATCGAGCAGTCCCTCGTCCATGTTGATGTCGATCACCTGCGCGCCGTTTTCCACCTGCTGGCGGGCCACGGCCAGCGCCTGCTCGAACTCGCCGTTGAGGATCATGCGGGCGAAGGCTTTGGAGCCGGTGACGTTGGTGCGCTCGCCGATGTT
>DASWQB010000043.1:0-14439 GCA_036398335.1 Afipia sp.
GCGGCGGTCGCCGACTGGCGCGTCGCCAATGCCGGCGCGCAGAAGATCAAGAAGACGCCGACTGGAATCCCACCGCTCGATCTGGTGGAAAATCCGGACATTTTGGCGACCATCGCAAAGCGCAAGCATGACAGGCCGAAAATCGTGATCGGCTTCGCCGCCGAGACGGAAAACCTGATCGTCAACGCGACTCTCAAGCTTGCCCGCAAGGGCTGCGACTGGATCGTTGCCAACGACGTCTCCCCCAGCACCGGAGTGATGGGCGGCGACCGCAACACCGTTTATCTCATCACGCGGCACCTGAAACAGACACATGTCGATTCCTGGCCGGTGATGTCGAAGGAAGACGTGGCGACATCATTGATCGAACGGATCGCCAAGGCGATCTCAGCTCCCCCATCCAACAAAGGCGAACCCAACGCATGAACGCGCGCATCGCAGTCGAGGTCCAGCAACTTCCGAATGGCGAGGGGCTCGCGCTGCCCGCTTATCACAGTGCGCTGGCCGCCGGCCTCGATCTGCTCGCGGCGATGCCTGAGGGCAAACCGCTGGTGCTGGAGCCGAAAGCTTACGCGCTGGTGCCGACGGGACTTGCGATTGCATTGCCGCCGGGCTTCGAAGCGCAGGTCCGCCCGCGCTCGGGCCTCGCCGCCAAGCACGGCATTACGGTGCTGAACGCGCCGGGCACGGTGGACGCCGATTATCGCGGCGAAATTTTCGTACCGCTGATCAATCATGGGGCCAGTGCCTTTACGATCCGGCGCGGCGAGCGCATCGCGCAGATGGTGATCGCCGCCGTTGCGCAGGCGGAACTCATCTCCGTCACCGTCTTGTCGCCGACCGTGCGCGGCAGCGGCGGCTTCGGCTCCACCGGGCGGTAATTTGGGCCCCTATCGGCGCAATTGCAGCCTTAATTTTCATAGCCGATTCACGTTCACGGTCTGGACTCTTACCCGCCGACTCCGCTTGAGGATATTGTCTTCCGATTCGATCTGGCCAGATCGGGCATTCGCGGCGGTTGGGATCATTCATGTCGGGCGTCCTTGGGGCGATGCGTCGGACGTTGTTGTCATGCACGTCGATCGTGCAGGGCACCCTTGTGGCCGCCGTCGGCGGGATTTGTCCCGTTCATGCCCGTGACATGACATTGATGGAGACCGCGCGTGCCGCATTGACCGGGCTGCACCGGCAGGAAGCGGCGGCATTGACGGTGTCCGCCTCCGTGCTCGGCTTTTCCGTCGTCGCCGCGATTTTGCTGATGCGTACCCGCACCCGGGCCAGCGCTATCGAGGCGAAACTGCGCGCCGAGAATCAGATGTTGCAGAACGAAGCGGACCGTTACCGCGCACTTCTGTTCGCCGAGCCGCAGGTCCTGATTTCCTGGGCCGCGGGCGACGACCGGCCCGAGATCAGCGGCGATGTCGCACTGCTGCTTTCGCAAAACAGCCCGCCTTACGCGCCACAGCGTGTTCTGGCGTTTGGAACATGGCTGCTTCCCGAGCAGGCGCTGGAAATGGACCACGCCGTTGATAGCCTGCGCGAATCAGGCGAGGGCTTTCTCCTGAATATGACGACCGCCAGCGGCCGCTCGATCGAGGCGATGGGCCGTGCCATCGGCGGACAGGCGATCGTGCGGATCCGCGAACTGTCGGGCGTGCGCAAGGAACTGGCGGAGATGTCGATCCGCCATCGCCATCTTGCCGAGGAAACCGACGCGCTGCGTGCGTTCACCGCTGCCGTCCCGCAGCCGGTCTGGGCGCGGCGCGCCAACGGCACGCTGAGTTTCGCAAACGCCGCCTACGCGCGCGCGGCCGAGGCTGCCAATATCCACGACGCTATCGAGCAAAATCTCGAACTGCTCGACAGTGCGGACCGCCTTGAGATGGCGCGCGCACTGTCACAGGGGCAGGCCTTCAATGCGCGCGTGCCGGTCGCGATCGGCGGACAGCGGCGCATCTTTGATATTTACGCGCTGAATGTCGGCGACGGCAGCGCGGGGATCGCGATCGATTCCAGCGAAGCCGCCGAATTGACGGCGGCGCTGGAGCGCATGGCCGACGCGCACCTGCGCATGCTCGATCAGTTGTCATCGGGCGTCGCGGTATTCGACGCCGGCAAGCGCCTGACCTTCTACAACGACTCCTATCGGCGACTATGGGATCTCGACCGTGCCTTTCTCGATTCCGGGCCGGACGATTCCAGCGTGCTGGAAAAGCTGCGCGCTGCGCGGAAGATTTCCGAGCAGCCCGATTTCCGCGCCTGGAAGAACAAGCTGCACGAAGCCTACCGTGCGGTGGAACCGGCGAAAGACACCTGGTATCTGCCGGATGGGCGCGCGGTCAGCATCGTCACCACGCCCAATCCCGAAGGCGGCGTCACTTATCTGTTCGACGACGTCACCGAAAGTCTCAAGCTTCAGCGCCAGAATGACGGCTTGATGCGCGTTCAGCGTGAGACGCTGGACAATCTGGCCGAAGCCGTCGCGGTGTTCGGCGGCAACGGCCGCGCCCGGCTGTTCAATCCGCCGTTCGCGCGGTTGTGGAAATTGTCGGCGGAAGCGCTGGCGCAGCAACCCCACATCGAAGCCATCGAGCAATGGTGCCGGCCGCTTTATGACGACGACGAGGCGTGGCAGGCGCTGCGCGGCGCCATCACCGGCATCGACAATCGCTCGTCCGTGCAATTGCGGTTGGAACGCAAGGACGGCAGCGTACTCGATTGCATGACCATCCCGCTGCCCGACGGCGCGACCATGCTGACGTTCCAGGACGTCACCGACAGCGTCAATGTCGAGCGCGCGCTGCGCGAGCGCAACGAGGCGCTGGAAACCGCCGACCAGATGAAGGTCGATTTCGTCCATCACGTGTCCTACGAACTGCGCTCGCCGCTGACCACGATCATCGGCTTCGCGCATTTCCTCAACGACCCCGTCACCGGACCGATGACGCCGAAGCAGAGCGAATATCTCGGCTACATCACGACCTCGACCAACGCGCTCTTGGCGATCATCAACAACATCCTCGATCTCGCCACCATCGATGCTGGCGCGATGACGCTCGATCTCGGCTCCGTGGATCTTCACAAGACCGTGGAAGAAGCGACCGCCGGGCTTCAGGACCGGCTCGCACGCGACAACATCCATCTTGAGGTCCATATCGACCCCTCGATCGGATCGTTCATCGCAGACGAGCGCCGCGTGGTGCAGGTGCTTTACAACCTGCTGGCCAACGCCATCGGCTTCTCCCCGCAGGGCGGCACCGTGGTGATCGCCGCGCGGCGCAGCCCGGACAGCATCATTTTTTCTGTCGCCGATTCCGGCCCCGGGATTCCAGCCGAAGTCCAAGACAAGGTGTTCGACTGGTTCGAAAGCCACGCCAATGGCTCGCGCCATCGCGGCGCCGGGCTTGGATTGTCGCTGGTGCGCTCGTTCGTGGAATTGCATGGCGGCACGGTGCGCGTCGATTCAGCACCCGGACGCGGCACGGTCGTTACCTGCGAATTCCCCACCGACCAGACCGCGCATCGCACAGCCGCCGAATGAGCGAACCCTTGCACGAGCCGTCGACGGTTTCGGTGGCGCTTGCCAACGAGGCGGCGACGGCTCATTTGATGGCCGATCTCGCGCTGCTGCTGCGGCCGGGCGATGTCATCACGCTGTCGGGCGATCTTGGCGCGGGCAAAACCTCGGCGGCGCGCGCGCTGATCAGGTATCTCGCCGGTGACGACGAATTCGAAGTGCCGAGCCCGACATTCACGCTGGCGCAAACCTACGATCTGCCACCCTACCCGGTGCTGCACGCCGACCTCTATCGCATCAACGATCCGTCCGAGCTTGAGGAGATCGGCCTGTCGCCGTTGCCCGAGGGCACGCTGGCGGTGATCGAATGGCCCGAGCGCGCGCGGGAGGCGATGCCGCCGGATCACATCGAGATCGCCCTCAGCCACCGGCCTTCGCTCGGCAGTTCCGCGCGCGCCGCCGAAATCACCGGCTTCGGCACCTGCGCGCCTGTCGTCACACGGCTGATCGCATTGCGGCGTTTTCTTAATCTGTCCGGAAACGCCAATGCCAGACGCGAGCGCGTGGCCGGCGACGCATCGACGCGGTCCTATGCACGCCTGATCCAGGGCGGCAAACCGGCGATCCTGATGAATTCGCCGCAGCGCCCCGACGGGCCGGCGCTCTACGACGGCAAGTCCTATAGCGCCGCGGTGCATCTGGCTGAAGACGTGAGGCCCTTCGTCGCCATGGCCGTCGCGCTGCGCGAGCGCGGCTATTCGGCACCCGCCATCTATCATGCCGATCTCGATGCCGGCTTTCTTGTGCTTGAAGATTTCGGCAATGCATCTTTCGTGCAGGGCGATCCTCCTGCGCCGAATGTCGAGCGTTATCAGATCGCCGTCGACATGCTGGCCTCATTGCACCACGAGAAATTGCCTCAAACCGTCGCGCTCGCCCCGAAGGTCGAATACGACATTCCGCCTTTCGACCTCGATGCGATGATGGTCGAGGTCGGCCTCATGATCGAATGGTATCTCCCGGATCGCGGTGTCGAATTGACCGGTATGATGCACGCCGATTTCATCCTTGTGTGGCAACAGCTCTTTGCCAAACTCGAAGGCACGCCGACAACATGGATGCTGCGCGATTTCCATTCGCCCAATCTGATATGGCTTGAGCATCGCGCCGACACCGGCCGGGTCGGCCTGCTCGATTTTCAGGACGCGGTGATCGGACCGCCGGCCTATGATCTCGTCTCGCTGCTTCAGGACGCGCGCATCGACGTGCCGGGCGACGTCGAGATCGCGATGCTCGCGCGTTATGTCGGCGCACGGCGCGCGGCCTATCCCGCGTTCGACCCCGCTGCTTTCGTCGAACAATACGCCATCATGTCGGCGCAGCGAAATACGCGCCTGCTCGGTACCTTCGCCCGGCTCAACCGGCGGGACGGAAAGCCGCAATATCTGCGACATCAACCGCGAGTCTGGACCTATCTCAATCGCGCGCTCGCGCACCCTGCGCTGTCCGGCGTCAAAGAGTGGTGCGCTGCAAACGTGCCGCCGCCGGGCGCGGCTTAACGGCCATTTACGTCTTGTTAGCGATCTTCACGTTAATTTGGCCGGGAACGATGGCGCGGTCGCACGCCTGCATCATGGCTCTAAGATGGAAGATCCGGTCATGGCCACCGAACGGCGCAAGGGAGAACGCGTGGTTTTCGAGCGCGGTTTTGGCGCCCACATGATGGGCATCGATGGAACCTGGCGCCGCGACTGCCTGGTCGAGGATATCTCCGAAACCGGCGCAAAGCTGACCGTCGAGGGCGCGGTAAGCGGTCTGGCATTAAAAGAATTCTTCCTGCTGCTGTCGTCCACCGGCCTCGCTTATCGGCGCTGCGAATTGTCGTGGGTCAATGGCGAGCAGATCGGCGTGAACTTCCTCAAACCCGACGTCAGGAAAAAGCCGCTGCGTAAATCGCCGCCACACGTGGTCGAGGTCTGAGAGTTCGCGCGGCGGCCGTTGAGTCGCATCCCCGTCATATTGGATGATTAGAGCGGTATGACCGCTGCGCTGCTCCCGACCAGATGCTAGTCTGGCGCGGGTCATTATGAGCTTTTGAATGATTTCGCATTTGAAGAGACCGGCCGGCCCGGGACCAGACTCCGGGATCGCACCCAAAACAGCGATGGTTCTGGCCGCAGGCCTCGGCACTCGGATGCGGCCGCTGACCGATCACAAGCCGAAGCCGCTCGTCGAAGTCGCGGGCAAGCCGCTGCTCGACCATGTGCTCGATCGCCTGAAAGATGCGGGCGTCACCAAAGCAGTGGTGAATGTGCATTATCTCGGCGAGCAGATTATCGACCACGTCGCGGCCCGCACACAGCCGAAGGTCCTGATTTCCGATGAGCGCGACAAGGCGCTCGGCACCGGCGGCGGCGTCAAGAAGGCATTGCCGCTGCTCGGCGATGAGCCGTTCTTTCACATGAACGCCGACACCATGTGGATCGACAGCGTGCAGCCGAACCTCGGACGGCTGGCTGCGGCATTCGATGCCGCGCGCATGGACATTCTGCTGTTGATGGCGCCGACCGCAAGCAGCATCGGCTATGAAGGCGCCGGCGATTACAACATGATGCCGGACGGCACCCTGCGCAAACGCAAGGAAAATCAGGTTGTGCCGTTCGTCTTTGCCGGCGTCGCGATCCTGTCCCCGTCGATTTTCAAGGATGCGCCCGAGGGCGAGTTCTCGCTGACGAGACTGTTCGATGCCGCCGCCGAGCAGGAACGTCTGTTCGGCCTGCGCCTGGAGGGTGTGTGGATGCATGTCGGAACGCCTGATGCGGTGCATTCCGCCGAAGAAGCCTTTCTCGCCAGCGTGGCCTAATCAGGCGCACTCGTGGCATGATGCGCTCCGACCCCTCCGAATCGGGCTCCCATGCACGTTTTCAATGTTCCCTCATCCGCGCCGTTTCTGCGCACCGTCATTACGGCTTTGGTCGATGGCAGACTGATCGACGGGTTTGAAGCACGCACAAACCCGGAAATTCTGCCGACGGCGACGCTTTATCTGCCGACGCAGCGCGCCTGCCGCATGGCGCGGGACATTTTTCTCGATGTGATGCAGACCGATGCGGTGTTGCTGCCGCGCATCGCAGCGCTCGGCGACATTGATGAAGACGAGCTGGAATTCTCGCAAATCCAGTCCGGCACTGATCTTGCTACGCTTGATATTCCCGGAGCACTTGACGGACTTGAACGCCGCCTGACGTTATCGCGCCTTGTGATGGCCTGGGCCAAGCAACTCAGGCCGCACGATCCCGCCGCCGCGCCGCTTGTTACCGGGGGGCCTGCCTCGATCCTCGCACTCGCGGATGATCTCGCGCGCCTGATCGACGACATGGTGACGCGCAATGTCGGATGGCAAGGCTTTGAGAAGCTGGTGCCCGACGATCTGGATAAATACTGGCAACTCACTTTTGACTTTCTGAAGATCGCCAGGGAGTTCTGGCCGGCGCATTTGGCGGCCCTCGATAAAATCGAGCCCGCGCTGCGCCGTGATCTTCTGATCGAGGCAGAAGCCAGGCGTCTCGCTGCGCATCATCAGGGGCCTGTAATCGCGGCTGGCTCCACCGGCTCGATGCCGGCGACGGCGAAGTTTCTTCACGCGGTCGCCGCGCTGAAACACGGTGCCGTGGTGCTGCCGGGCCTCGACACCGATCTCGATGACGAGGCATGGGCGGCCATTGGCGGCGGGGATTCCGCGCCGCTGCCAAGCCATCCGCAATTTGCGCTGCATCACCTCCTGACAAAATATTTCGGAATTGAACGCCGTGACGTTTTGAAATTGGCTGAACCCGGCCAGCATGGCCGCGAAATCCTGGCGTCCGAAGCGATGCGGCCTGCAAGCGCCAGCGCGCGGTGGCACACGCGCCTTGCCGAGCCTTCGATCGCCGAGAAAATCGCGGCCGGCGTAAATCATCTCTGTGTTGTGGAGGCGGCCAATCCGGAAATGGAGGCGCTGGCGATTGCGGTCGCGATGCGCGAGGCGCGCGCAAACAATATGTCCGCCGCCTTGGTGACGCCAGACCGTGCACTGGCGCGGCGGGTGATGGCAGCACTCGGCCGCTGGAATCTGTCGTTTGACGATTCCGGCGGCGATTCGCTGATGGACACGCAGGCCGGAATTTTCGCGCGGCTTACCGCGCAGGCTGTCGCCGACGACCTTGCGCCCGCGACCTTGCTGGCGCTGCTCAAGCATCCTTTGTTCCGGCTTGGCAAGGCGGCTGGCGCGCATGCACAGACCATCGCCGATCTCGAGATCGCATTGTTGCGCGGCACCCGCCCGGCAGGCGGCTGCGCGGGCCTTGCGCGAGACTTCGCGGGTTTTCGCGAAGAGCATGCCAAGGTTCATCGTGAGGAATTTTCGTCGCTGCATCCCACAGAACCACGCGCATCCCTCAAGGCCGACCGCCTCAAATCGGTTCAGGAATTTATCGATCTTCTCTGCGAGACCCTCAAACCGCTCGACGATATGAAACACGGCACGGCGCATGATTTCGCAGCCATCGCGGCCTTACACCGAACCGCCTTCAAGGAGTTGTCCCGCGACGATAACAATGCCATCGCAGCACTTGCGGGCGATGACGGCGAGGCGCTCGCGCGAGCGTTCGACGATCTCGCCGGCGCGGGTAACCCAAGCGGGCTTGCCGTCACCCGCGATGAATATCCCGATCTGTTCAAAACTGCTTTTGCCGAGCGCATCGTGCGGCGGCCACCGAATGCCGATGCGAAAATTCGCATCTATGGCCCGCTGGAAGCGCGTCTTACACAAAACGAGCGCGTGATTCTCGGCGGCCTTGTCGAGGGCGTGTGGCCGCCCGCACCACGTGTCGATCCCTGGCTCAGCCGCCCGATGCGCCACGATCTCGGCCTCGATCTGCCGGAGCGACGTATCGGTTTGTCCGCGCACGATTTCGCGCAATTGCTCGGCGCGCCTGACGTGATCCTTACTCACGCCACGAAAGTCGGCGGAGCGCCCGCTGTCGCGTCGCGTTTCCTGCATCGTCTTGAGGCCGTCGCGGGCGAGGAGCGCTGGAAAGCGATGAAAGCGCGCGGCGCGGTCTATGCCGCCTATGCCGAGGCCTTAGACCGGCCCGCTTCCGTCTCGCCGCAACCGGCGCCGCAGCCTAAACCGCCCCGCGCACTGCGCCCCACAAGAATGTCGGTCACCGAGATCGAGGACTGGCTGCGCGATCCCTATACGATCTATGCACGGCGAATTCTCAAATTGCTGCCGCTCGATCCCGTCGACATGCCGCTATCGGCGTCGGATCGCGGCTCGGCTATCCACGCCGCGCTCGGCGAATTTTCTGGAAAATTCCCCGATGCCCTCCCCGATAATCCAACACGTGCCCTCATCGAGATCGGCGCAAAACATTTCGCGCCATTGATGGAGCGTCCGGAAGGGCGCGCTTTGTGGTGGCCGCGTTTCCAGCGCGTTGCCGAATGGTTCGGCGGCTGGGAGACGCGGCGGCGGATCAATGTCGCCAGCGTGGAGGCGGAAACCCGCGGAAAAATTACGATTCCGCTGGACAACAATCGCAACTTTACTCTCTCCGCCCGTGCAGACCGCATCGAACACCGCACGGATCGCACCTTTGCTCTCGTCGACTACAAAACGGGGAACCCCCCCAGCGACAAGCAGGTCCGTCTCGGCCTGTCACCGCAACTCACGCTCGAAGCGGCGATCCTGCGCGAAGGCGGCTTCGACGGCATCGATGCCGGCAGCTCGGTCAGCGAGATCGTTTATGTCAAACTGAGCGGCAACAAAACTCCGGGCATTGAGCGCCAAGTCAATTTAAACAAGGACAAATCCGACGCGGCTACACCGGACGACGCCGCTATCGAAGCGCGGCAGAAACTCGAAGCGCTGATCCGCATCTTCGAGAACGAAGATCAACCCTACAATTCGCTGAACCTGTCGATGTGGTCGAACCGCTACGGCACTTATGACGATCTCGCGCGTATCAAGGAATGGTCGGCGAACGGCAGCGGCGGGGGCGAAGAATGAGCGCGCCACGTTCCAACATTCCCGATGCCGTGCGCCATGCGCAGGCACGCGCGTCGAACCCTGAAAGTTCGGTGTTCGTCGCCGCCAATGCAGGCTCCGGAAAAACCCATGTTCTCGTCAACCGCGTCATCCGGCTGCTGCTCGGCGGCGTGTCGCCTGAAAAGATTCTTTGCATTACTTTTACCAAGGCGGCGGCGGCCAACATGGCCGAGCGTGTGTTCACAACGCTTGGGCATTGGGTTACGCTCGAGGATGCCGCGCTCGACAACGCCATACGTCATGCCGGTGCGGAGCCAAGCGTCAAGCTACGTCTGCGCGCGCGGGAATTGTTCGCCTGCGCGCTGGAGACACCGGGCGGCCTGAAAGTGCAAACCATCCACGCGCTCTGCACCCGCCTGCTCCAGCAATTTCCGTTCGAGGCCAATGTGCCCGCGCGTTTCGCCGTACTCGACGACCGCGATCAAGCCGAGATGATGGAGCGCGCCAACATGGCGGTGTTGCTCGCGGCCTCTGCCGATCCGCAAAGCGCGACGGGACGTGCCCTCAACATTGCGATGGCGAGCGCGGCGGATGCGACATTTCAGGACGTGGTGCGCGAAGCGTGTCTCAGCCGCGACCGGTTCATGGCATGGGCGGAGGGCGCGCGCGATCTCAACGGTGCGCTGGCACAGCTTAACGCCGCCCTTGGTCTTGAATCGAGTGACACCATCGAAGCCATCGAACGCGACATTATCGATGGCCCCTTCATGCCGTCGTCGCAGTGGAAGACACTGGCGGCGCAATTCGAAGCCGGCAGCAAGACTGACGCCGCGCAGGCCGAGCGGCTGTATGAGGCGCTGGCACAAACAGGCAGCGCCCGCGTTGACGGCTATCTTCGTCTTTTTCTGACCGATGAGCCTAAGCCGCGTAGCAGCCTTTACACCAAGACGCTGACGAAAGCGCAGCCAACGCTGACATCTCTGCTCGACCTCGAACAGCCGCGCATGCTGGCTCTGATCGAAAAGCGCCGCGCCGCCGCCGCGCGTGACCGCACCGCTGCGCTACTGGCCATCGCCACCGCCGTCGCTGCGCATTATCGCCGCGAGAAGCAGACGCGCGGTCTGCTCGATTACGACGATCTGATCGACAAGACGCTGGCCATGCTGGGCAACGTCTCCTCCGGCTGGGTGCATTTCAAGCTCGACCGCGGTGTCGATCACGTGCTGATCGACGAGGCGCAGGACACCAGCCCGCGCCAGTGGGACATCATCGAGCGCATCGTCGCCGAATTCACCACCGGCAAGGGCGCGCGCGATGGCGTCAAGCGCACGATTTTCGCGGTCGGCGACGAGAAACAATCGATTTTCTCGTTTCAGGGCGCGGCGCCGCGTGAGTTCGACGAACGTCGGCGAACACTTGGCACCCGCTTCAAGGACGCCGAGCTGAATTTCGAGAAGGTCTCCTTCGATTATTCGTTCCGCTCGGGTGAAAGCGTGCTGCAATCCGTCTCCGCAACCTTCAAGACGCAGGATATCTTCAGGAGCATCACCACTGACGAGCGCGGCATGCCGCCGCACATGGCGCTGGCGGACGCCGCGCCGAGCATGGTCGATCTCTGGGAGTTGGAAACGCCCCCGGATAGAGAGGACATCGAGGGCTGGCGCGCGCCGCTCGATGCCGTGTCGCAGACCAGTCCCGATGTGCACCTTGCACACAGGGTACAGCTTGCGATCAAGGACCTGATCGGCCGCGGCGAGATGACGGGCGCAGGCGACAAGCGGCGGCCATTGTCCTATGGCGACATGCTCGTGCTGGTGCGCCGGCGAGGCCGCGCGTTCGACGCGGTCATACAGGCGCTTAAACATGCCGGCATCCCGGTCGCGGGTGCGGACCGGCTGAAGCTGACCGAGCATATCGCGATCATTGATTTGATGAATCTTGCCGACGCCCTGCTGCTGCCGCGCGACGATCTCGCGCTCGCCGTGGCGCTGAAATCTCCCGTGTTCTGCCTCGATGACGATGACCTGCTCAAGATCGCTCCGCTGCGTGAAGGGACCTTGCGCGCGGCGCTTGCCGCGCATGCGGCAGGCGACAAGAAGCTGGAAAATGCGCTTGAGCAATTGACGCGATGCGAGGACCGATTCCCGATCAGCACGCCATTTTCTTTTTACGCGTGGCTGCTCGGGGGCCAGGGAAACAGTCACGGCGGCCGCGCGCGCATCCTTGCGCGACTGGGGTTTGAGGCGAACGACGCGCTCGACGAATTTCTGGAACTGGCGCTGAACTATGAGCGCAAGGCCCCCGCCTCGCTGCAAGGCTTCATGGCGTGGCTGCGCGCCGCCGATACTGAAGTGAAGCGCGACATGGAAATCAGGCGCGACGAAGTGCGCGTGATGACGGTCCACGGCGCGAAGGGCCTTGAGGCGCCAGTTGTATTTCTGATCGACACCACGAGTTCCCCGGCCGAGCCGTTTCGCGTCAATCTGATAAAAATTCCGCAAGGCAATGCGGCGCCTCACGCGCCAAGCGTGATGGTCTGGGCTGGCGGGAAAAGCGACGATCCACCTGCGATGGTGGATGCGCGCACCGCGATGAAAAGCGAGACCGATAATGAATATCGCCGCCTGCTTTACGTCGCGATGACCCGCGCCGCGGACCGGCTGATCGTCGGCGGTGTGCTGCCCGGCAATCGCAAGGAGCCGCCGCCGGGCTCATGGTATTGCCTGATCCGCAACGGTCTTGAGCAATCCGGGCTTCAATTGCAAAATCTTGAAACGCCTCATGGCCCGGTCCGGCGCTATGCCAGACCGGAAGATTTTGGCGCGCCGACAGCGCCGACGAAAGAGACCACCAGCGCAAGGCCGCAAGAAGAATTTCCCGCATGGCTGCGTGACCCCGCGCCGCGCGAACCGGCGGCGACAACGCTGCTGCGCCCGTCGGATTCGGCGGGCAATCCGCCGCACATCATTCTTTCGGAAGAGACGGCGCATGCCCGGGCGCTCGCGCGCCAGCGCGGCACGCTGGTGCACCGCCTGCTGCAATCGCTGCCTGATCTTGCGCCAGATCAGCGCACGGGCGCTGCGAAAAAATTTCTCGCACGCAACGCAACCGGCGAGGACTGGAGCGATGAGTTGCGAACCGCGCTGGCAACGCAGGTGCTGGATCTGATCGCGGACGGCCGCTTCGCCGCGCTGTTCGGACCCGGCAGCCGCGCCGAAGTCTCGATCGCGGGCTGGCTGGCGCGCACCGGCCTGCCGCCTGCACGCGTCTCAGGCCAGATCGACCGGCTGGTGGTCGGAAACAGCGAGATCATGATCGCCGACTACAAGACCAACCAAAACCCGCCCGGCAAGCGAGAGGATATCCCGCGCGACTATGTCAGCCAGCTCGCGCTCTACCGCGCGGTGCTGGGCAACCTTTACCCCGGCCGAACCATTCGCTGCGTCCTGCTTTGGACCGAAAGCGCTGAAATGATGGAGCTTTCCTCGGCTGCCCTTGACGCGGAGGCGGCACGCCATCATCTGATCGTGACCAAACCTTGACCCGGCAACGGGCCATTCATAGGTTGGCTCTATCAAAAGAGCGCGATTCTGATCAGCGCTGGAAAACGAGGCATATCATGAGCGTGAGCAAGGTTTCGGACGCCACCTTCGAGGATGAAGTCCTGAAGGCGGAAGGTCCGGTCGTGGTGGATTTCTGGGCGGAATGGTGCGGTCCCTGCCGCATGATCGGCCCGGCGCTCGACGAGATCGCCGGCGCGATGGGCGACAAGGTCAAGATCGTGAAGCTCAATGTGGACGAGAGCCCGAAGACCGCGTCGAAATACGGCGTGATGTCGATCCCGACCTTGATGGTTTTCAAGGGCGGCGAGATGGCTTCTCGTCAGGTTGGCGCCGCACCGAAGCAGAAACTGGAACAGTGGATCACCGCCGCGGTCTGATTCGAAACGATTGAGTTCTTAAAACGGCCGGCGAAAGCTGGCCGTTTTTGTTTTGCACTTTTGGGTTTTGACTTTAGGTGCGTCCTTGCGGCGAAACCGGATTGTCATTGCCGGGCTTGACCCGGCAATCCATCTTCCGAGATAGAATTTTTGGAATTCTTTTTAAGGGATGGATGCGCGGGTCAGGCCCGCGCATGACGATCCGCGATGCTGCTCAACTCGGCAACGTGCCATTCACCGCCAGAACATGGCCGGCGAGATAGAGCGAGCCGGTAATGAGAATGCGCGGCGGCGCTTCATAGGCCAGTTTCGCGATCGATTGCAGCGCGGCTTCCACGCCGTCTGCGACATCGACGCGCAGGCCGAGCGAACGGGCGGCATCGGCCAGATTCTGCGGCGGCATCGCATTGTCGGTGCCGGGCACCGGCACGGCAATGATATGGCGCGTCAGGCCGGAAAAGTTCGCAAGAAAACCCGCCGCATCCTTGTTGCCCATCATGCCGGCGATCACCACCAGCGGACGCGGGACGCGCTCCTCGAGATCGCCGAGCGCGGCGGCGATCACACGTCCACCGTCGATATTATGTCCGCCGTCGAGCCACAGTTCGCAGTCCTTTGGCGCGATGGCGAGAAGCACGCCGGTTGTGAGCCGCTGCATCCGCGCCGGCCACTGTGCGTTGGCGATGCCCTGTTCGAACGCGGCCGGTTCGATCCTGAATTTTTCGATAGCGCGCAGCGCGGCGATCGCAAGGCCGGCATTGTCGAACTGATGACGGCCGAACAGACGCGGCGCGGCCAAATCAAGCAGCCCGTGCTCGTCCTGATAGACCAGCCGTCCGCGCTCGACATTGACGTGCCAGCCTTGCGTCGCGGCGTGCAGCGGCGCGCGCAGCTTGCGCGCGGCCTGTTCGATCACACCCATGGCCTCATCGGGCTGTTCGGCGCAGATCACTG
>DASWQB010000044.1:0-1891 GCA_036398335.1 Afipia sp.
CCACAGGCAGGCGATGCCGGCGGCGATACAGGCGAACGGGTTGGCGCCCGACGAGCCGGCGATGCGCACGGTCGAGGTCGAGGCGTTCTGCTCATGGTCGGCGTGCAGGATGAAGATCTTGTCCAGCGCGTCGGCGAGCACAGGGTTGATCTTGTAGTCCTCGCAGGGCACCGCAAAGCACATGTTGAGGAAATTCGAGGCGAAGCCGAGCGAATTCTTCGGATACACGAAGGGCTGGCCGATCGTGTATTTATAGGCCATCGCCGCCAGCGTCGGAATTTTCGCGATCATGCGGATCGAGGCGATCAGGCGCTGCTTCGGATCGGTGATGTCGGTGGAGTCGTGGTAGAAGGCGGCGAGGGCGCCGACCGAGGCAACCATGACAGCCATCGGATGAGCGTCGCGGCGGAAGCCCTGGAAGAACCGGGCCATCTGCTCGTGCACCATGGTGTGGTTCGTCACCGTCTTGTCGAACTCGGCCTTTTGCGCGGCGTTCGGCAGATCTCCATAGAGCAGAAGATAACAGGTTTCGAGAAAGTCGCCCTGGGCGAGCTGATCGATCGGATAGCCGCGGTATTCGAGGATACCTGCGTCGCCATCGATATAGGTGATCTTGGATTCGCAAGAGGCGGTGGAGGTGAAGCCGGGATCGAAAGTGAACATCCCGGTCTGCGCGTAGAGCTTGCCGATGTCGATGACGTCGGGCCCAACCGTGCCGGCTTGAACGGGAAGTTCGACGCTCTTGCCGTCGACGGTGAGGGTGGCGGATTTGGTGTTGGTTTTTGCGTCCATCGTGGCTCCCCGATGTCATCCGTTACGCAGCCGGTTGAAGCGTCCCTGCACATGTAGAGACGATCGTGCCATCTGCGAGCCCGAAAGGGGTAGCGTATTGCTGTGTGCACTGCAAGATAGGCACACTCAGGCCTTGGTAGGGGCTGGCATGCGGGGAAGGGCCTGGTGGTCCGATCCTCACATTCGCATCCTGTCTCGGCGGCCATTCATGCGAATGTGATAATCAAAGGACCACTAGCAAATATAGATTTCTAGTGGAGTTTAAGGTTTGACATTCGCTTACTGAGCTTGCTGCCAGGTGGATGGCGAATGTCAAATTACTCCACTAGCCGGCCTGATCCTGTAACCGCGCGAGGCAGGCATCGCGGCCCAGTACGGCGAGCACGTCGAAAATGCCCGGCGATGTGGTGCGTCCGGTCAGCGCGACCCGCAACGGCTGCGCGACTGCGCCGAGTTTCAGCCCGTTTGCTTCGGCGAAGGAGCGCATTGCGGCTTCAGTTGTTTGCGCGCTCCAGGGTGACACCGGCTTCAACGCATCGTGAAGACGCCCGATCAGCGTTCGCGTTTCGGAGGTGAGCACGGCGGCGGCCTTGGGATCCATTTCCAGAGGCCGGTCGGCGAAGATGAACTTGGCACTGTCGATCAGCTCAATCAGCGTCTTGGCGCGCTCTTTCAAGCCGGGCATGGCGCTGAGCAATTGCGCGCGCGTGGTGTCGTTGAGCTTGGTCTGCATCTCCTCGCCGTGCGGCACGAATTGCAGCACGTCCTCGAAGCTCTTGAGCAGGTCGGCATCCGGCGTGGTGCGGATGTAATGGCCGTTGAGATTTTCCAATTTGGCAAAATCGAACCGCGCCGCCGATCGGCCGATGGATGACAGATCGAAATTGTCGATCATCTCCTGCGCCGAGAAAATCTCCTGATCGCCGTGGCTCCAGCCAAGCCGCACCAGATAATTGCGCAGCGCCGCCGGAAGGTATCCCATGGCGCGGTAGGCCTCGATGCCGAGCGCGCCGTGGCGCTTGGAGAGTTTCGATCCGTCCGGCCCGTGGATCAGCGGGATGTGCGCCATGGTCGGCACCGGCCAGCCGAGCGCTTCATA
>DASWQB010000045.1:0-7127 GCA_036398335.1 Afipia sp.
TGATGGCGAAAGGGGTTTCTCCCGGCCAGACGGCTTGAATGATTTCAAGTCCGGGATCGTGACCGTAAGAATGAATCCCGATCAGGCGTCCGCCCGCCCGCAGCGCCTTCGCCAGCGGCGCGACGATGCGCTTGGCGCGGAACGCGAGCGAAGATTTGGCGCGATAAGGCTGCGAAGCGATGACAAGATCGAAATTGGCCTCGACCTTGCCGGCGCGCGGGATGATCGAATCCAGCAGGAAACGATGATCCTCACGGTAGATCACCAGCGCGATGGGCCGTTCATAGACCGGCATGCCCGAACGGGGAGAAATGCTGGCGCGCCAGTTTTCCTCCAGAAACCCTTTCAGATCAGCGATTTGCGTCTCGAAATCCCCGGCTGACGAGCCGGTGAGCGCGACTTCCTTCCAGATCATCGCGGCGGCGGCTGTGGGCGATTTCGGCGTCAGCCAGGGGGCTTCCGCGTAATGCATGTTGGTCAGCACGAACACGGTGGAGGGATGTTCGAACAGCCGGTCCGGCACCTTGTCGAGCGCCAGGCGAACGTCCTCGTGGCTGATTTCCTTGCCCGCGACGTAGAACGGCATGTGGGGAAAGCGCACATGCATGGCCCGCATCACCCGCGCCAGCACCGTGCCATCGCCCACGCCTGCGTCGAATACCCTGAGCGCGGGCGGGCGCGGATGGATGCTGGAAAGCTCCAGCGCCACCCGCTCAGCGATCACCCGCTTTTCGCTGCAGGTATGCACAAACAGCAGATATTTCTGACGGTTCTCGAAAAACCGGA
This sequence comes from Afipia sp., assembly GCA_036398335.1. Lineage (GTDB taxonomy): Bacteria > Pseudomonadota > Alphaproteobacteria > Rhizobiales > Xanthobacteraceae > Afipia. The sequence continues at coordinate 787 of DASWQB010000045.1, forward strand.
AGTTTCCGGCCGGGTCGCGCCGCTCCAGCGGTGGCTCCGGCGGACGGGGAACCGGGGTCGTATCGCTCAAAAAACCCTTGATCCGGTCCAGCGTGTCGACCGTGATCCGTTTGCCCTCGCGCAGCCGGTGCACCAGCTTGCCGTCATTGACCGCGCGCCGGCCGAAGGTCGATTCGGCCATGCCCGCAGCACGGCAGTAATCGGTGATCTCGGCCAGTATGGCGTCGTTCTTCATGGAAGGGCTTGGGCCTGTCGAGTGGGCAGATCGGATAATGCGCTGCCATGTAACACTATCTGCCCACAATGAAAACCGGAAACCGTCGAAATCCCCACCCTTGAAAACCGGCTCGTCACCCGTCAGCAAGGAGGCGGCCCCCTTCGGAAAACCGGATCATGTTAAAAAGACTTGCGATTTCCGTCCTCGCCATCAGCCTGACGGCAGCCCTCGCCGCTCCCGTCTCGCCCACGGGCAAATGGCTGGCCGAGGACATCGACGGCGGCGACGTGATCGACCGGCTGCAAACCTCGCTCGAAATCCGCGACGACGGCATCGTCACCGGCATGGGCGGCTGCAACCGATATGCGGGCTCAGCCACCGTCAGCGGCAGTTCGATCAAATTCCTGCCCATGGCAAGCACGCGGATGGCCTGCTCTCCCGCCGTGATGCGACAGGAAGCAAACTTCCACGCCGCGCTCGAAAAGGTGAGCGCCTGGCGGATCGATGAACAGCAACGAAAGCTGTTTTTGGTGGACGGCGGCGGATTTGACCTGATCCGCTTCAGCAGGATGGATTAGGCCACCGCCGTCCTCCGTGTCGCACACTGTCAAGCGCGCGCCGGTCTTGCTGCCATCAGCACAGCCAGACCCGCCAATACAACGGCACAGGCAACCCAATATGGCGCGCTGAGGCCAACGGGCGATAGCACCGCCGCAAGCAGTGGCCCGACCATACGGGCCAGCGCCTGCTGCGCCTGATTTGCGCCCTGCACGGCCCCCTGCATGTCGGCAGGCGCGGCGTTGGCGATGGTGGCGTTGATCGCGGGCTGGAACAGCCCGTCGCCCAGCGTGAACACGAAGAGCGCGGCACACAGCAACGCAATCGTCGGCACGAACACAAGACAAGCGATCAGCGCAAAACCGGCGGCGTTGATCGCAAGCCCAAGTCGCGTCACGCGCTCTGCGCCAAGACGCGGCAGTAGCAAAGACGACAGCATGCCCTGACTGACGATGTCCATCACGCCGACCCCGAACAACGCCCAGCCGATCCCGATCGGGCCGAACTGAAGAAGCTGTGTCAGATAGACCGCGAAATTACTTTGCAGCATGGTCCCGGCAAAGAAGAATGAAAATGCCGCCACGAAGGGAATGCGCAATTGCGGGCGCTTCAAGACATTCCCAAGCTGGGCCAGCGGATTGAGCTGACGCACGTTGAGAATGAAAGGCTCCGTCTTGCGGACTCTGGCTTCAGGCAGTGCGAAAAACACCCATGCCGCGCTGAGAAGAGTGACCGCAGCCGCCGCAAAGAGAGGCAGCTCCGGTGAGATGCTGCCGAGCAGGCCGCCCGCCACTGGTCCGAGCATGAAGCCGAGGCCACCGATCGCGCCGAGCAATCCATAAACACGGCCGCGTTCGGCTGGCGGATAATAATCGGCGACGAAGGCATAGATCGTGGCGATGTTGCCTGCCGTCAGTCCGTCGATGATCCGTCCGGCGAACAGCACCCATAGCGCGCCGCCGAGGCCGAACACGACGTAGCCGGCAGCCGAGCCAAGCAGAGACAGGATGAGAATCGGCCTGCGTCCATAGTGATCGCTCAGCGATCCTAAAACCGGCGCGGCGCAGAACGCGCATAACGCAAACACCGATACGATCAGGCCGACATAGACTCCGATCAGTTCGGTTGCGACGTAGCGGCCCACAAGGAAGGGAACCACCGGCAGGATCAGCGTGAAGCCCGCGACATTGAGAAAGACCGTGATGGCGACAATGATCAGCGGACCCCGCGCCATCGGCGCTGCGGTGGTGGTTGTGATGATTTGGTCTGTAGTATTCATAATGCTCTCCGGATTGAGGTTCGTCCGGAGCAGTTCATTGACTGACAACCACACGGACGAGCCAGCGGCGCGATTTTCATCGCGTCGTGATCGTCGGGGGTTCGTCAAGTTCGCCGCGGAAACGGCGAAACAAGGAGCAGAGCTTCCGTTGTGCGGAAGGGCATGGGCCTACCGATAACCATGCCTGCCTTTTTCGACGGGAAGAGTTTAACGTCTTTTTTCCGGTCCTGCAATCACCGCGGCGGGCGCGCGAGACCGGGAAAATTTTTCCCCCGATGTCACATCCGCCAGGGCTGCGTCGTCATAAGGCCGTCCAGCTATCTTAAAGGAGCCCAATCATGACCCAGCGTATCAAGGAACCTTACAAGGTTGCGCCGCAGCCGATCGGCGCGCTCGCTGCCGTGGAAACGGCGATCAAGGCCAGCGGCCTCGAACACAGCCTGATCGAGCTGGTGAAGCTGCGCGCCTCCCAGATCAATGGGTGCGCCTATTGCATTCACATGCATGCCACCGATGCCCGCAAAGCCGGAGAGAGCGAAATGCGCATCTACCTGCTGAGTGCATGGCGCGAGGCTTTGGCGTTCACGCCGCGCGAGCGCGCCGCTCTCGCATGGACCGATGCGCTGACGCTGCTGACGCAAACGGGTGCGCCGGACGCCGATTATGAACTGGTGAAGAGCGAGTTCACCGAGGCCGAGCAGATCAACCTCACACTGCTGATCGGCACGATCAACGCCTGGAACAGATTCGCCGTCGGCTTGCGGATGGCGCATCCTGTTGAGAAGGCACATGCCGCGGCCTGATAGCCCCCTCGATATGTTCGAGGCGCACCGGCCACGGCTGGCGCGCCTCGCCTATCGGATGCTGGGCTCGATGGCGGAAGCAGAAGACGTCGTGCAGGACGCCTGGCTGCGCTGGCAAGAGGTCGATCCCGCCGGGATAGAGTCCCCCGGCGCGTTTCTCTCGCGCATCGTCACGAGGCTGTGTCTCGACGTCATGAAATCCGCGCGCGTGCGCCGCAAAACCTACGTCGGCTCATGGCTGCCGGAGCCGATGATCGAAGAGCCGGACCATGTGGACGAGGACGACCTGACGTTGACGCTGATGCTCGCGCTGGAGCGGCTTTCGCCGCTGGAGCGCGCCGCGTTCCTGCTCCACGATGTATTCGGCGTTCCGCTGGATCAGGTCGCCGACACGGTCGAACGCGATCCGGCGGCCGTTCGCCAACTCGCCGCGCGGGCGCGAAAGCATGTACAGGAACAGCGCCCGCGTTTTCCTGTCGCGCATGATGAGGGCGCGCGCATCGCACGGGCCTTTTTCATCGCCTCACGCAGCGGAGACACCGACGCCCTGCGTTCGATCCTCGCGGAAAACGTCGTGATCCGCTCGGACGGCGGCGGCAAGGTGCTTGCGTTCCTCAATCCAATTCGTGGACTGGAGCGAGCGCTGCGCCTCTATGAGGGATTGGTCAGAAAGCTTGGCCTTCATCGAGACGGTTTTTTCCGGCCGATGCGGATCGACGGCCTACCGGGCTATGTCAGCCTTGAGCGCGACAATGTGCTTCAGACCACCGCCTTCGAGATCGAGGGCGGCAGGATCACCGAAATCTACATCACCCGCAATCCCGAGAAGTTGCGCCATGTCGCACAGACGCTGAACATCGCAGGACATGAGACGGCGCGGCACTAATCCGTAAACACGATGGTCTTGCGCCCGTTCAGGATCACGCGATCCTCGAGATGATAGCGCAGCGCCCGCGCCAGCACCTGCCGCTCGATATCGCTGCCTTTGCGCACCAGCGCCTCGGGCGAATCGCGGTGGCTGATGCGCTCGACGCCCTGCTCGATGATCGGGCCCTCATCGAGATCGCCGGTGACGTAATGCGCGGTGGCGCCGATCAGCTTCACCCCGCGCTCATGCGCCTGATGGTACGGCTTGGCGCCCTTGAACCCCGGCAGGAAGGAATGGTGGATGTTGATGCAGCGTCCCGCGAGCTTGCCAGCGAATTCATCGGACAGCACCTGCATGTAGCGCGCCAGAACCACCAGATCTGTCTTGGTATCCTGGATCAGTTTCCAGACTGCGTTTTCCTGCTGGGACTTGGTCTCACGCGTCACCGGCAGATAGTGAAACGGCACATCGCCGAACTCGATGCCTTTATAAGTTTCACGCGGATGGTTTGAGACGATCGCAGTCGGGATCATCGGCAGTTCGTCATGCCGCCAGCGGTAGAGAATATCGACCAGACAATGATCGAATTTCGACACCATCAGCAACACGCGGTGCTTGGTGGCGCGGTCGCGAAGCTGCCAGTTCATCGCAAACGGCTCGGCGATGGCGGCAAAGCCGGCGCGCAGCGTCGCAAGGTCGGCGGAGCCGGAGGTCGGGGTGAACATCACCCGCATGAAGAACTTGCCGGTCTCGACATCGTCATATTGCTGGGCGTCGAGAATGTTCTGACCGCCAGCGAACAGGAAGGTCGACACCGCGGATACGATGCCGGGACGGTCGGGGCAGGACAAGGTCAAAACGAATTGCTGGTCGGACATGGCCGGTCTTTTTCTTGAGGGAAACAGGGTAGGAATTTCGCCTGCTCTACCATCCATGCGGAAATTTCGCCAACTGCGTTGCGGAATTTCTGACTCCGGGTCGTCCCCGCGAAGGCGGGGACCCATATCCTATTGTGTATGCCTTCTTCAATTCGATTTTTCCTGATAATCGGATAACGCAACATTGAAGTGCAGGCTTATGGGTCCCCGCCTTCGCGGGGACGACGGCTATGAGAGGTATTCATGGCGGACAGGCTGAATGGCTATCGTATTCTGATCCTGGAGACACGCGAGGAGGCGCAATTCTCGCGCCTCCTGAAAGAACAGGGCGCGGATGTGCTGCAATGTCCGATGTTCGCGATCAACGATTTGCCGGACCCCGCGCCTGCTGAGGCGTGGATCAGGCGCGCCATCGATAAGCCATTCGACGATCTGGTGCTGACCACCGGCGAGGGATTGAGGCGAATCATGAAAGTGGTGCGCCGGCTCGATCTGGAAAAGGATTTTGTCGCCGCCATCGCCGGGGCACGCAAACTCGCGCGCGGGCCCAAGCCCGGCCGGGCGCTGCGCGAAATCGGCCTTGAAGCAGACGTCACGACCGAAACGCCAACCTCCGAAGGCATCGCCACGACGCTGTCGGGATTCGACATCAACGATCACCGCCTCGGCCTGCAACTCTACCCGGACAAGGACCATGCGAAGCTGATAACCGCCATCACCGGACTTGGTGCGGATATCGATATGGTGACGCCTTACGTTTATGACGCGAAAGCCGCCGAAACCAACATCGTGGAGGCCATCGCCGAGATGGAAGCCGGCCGGATCGACGCCCTCGCGCTGACGAGTTCAGGCCAGGTGCGGCGGCTGGTGGAGGTCGCGCGCCAGCACGGACTTGACGATGCCTTGAACGCGGGTCTGGCCAAAACGCCGATCGCCTCGGTGGGACCGGTTGTTTCGGACGAGTTGAAGGCTTACGGCCTGCGGACCGACATCTATCCCGCCAACGACGCGTTCTTCATGAAGCCGCTGATCAGTGCCATGGCATTGAAACTGAAGGCATCTCCGCCGCGCCCGCACTCATGACAAGCCTGCGCTGGGAAGGCGCGGCAGCCTGCGCCATCCAGGCTGTGGACAGGACCGGAATCTGTTGGCGGACGAGAACGATCCGGTGAACAATCCGGGAGCCTGCGCGTTGAGATGACGAGCAGGACGGAGCCGGATCATGACGACCGTGACCACCTCAGGAGTCAAAGCCGCTGCAACAAAGCGCGTCGCCGCAACCGGTGCCGCGATGTCCTTCGACAAGCAATTGAAGCACGCCCGCGAGCTTGTGACCGAAGGCCGGCGGCTGCTCCACGCCGCCAATCGCAACCTCAATGTCGGCACCGTGCTGGTGCGCCGCACCCATCAGCGCCTGAATGATACCGAAGCCTATTTCCGCCGCACCCGCCAGATCATTCGTCCTGCCGGGCGGTGAACGTCTCGAATAAAACGGATGGCAAGATCGTCGTCATGGCCGGATTTATTCCGGCCATCCACGTCTTCTTAAGTAACACCCTTAAGACGTGGATGCCCGGGACAAGCCCGGGCATGACGAAGAAGGACGAAAGAAACCCGATTACCCACTGTTGCGCAGGCCCGCCGAGATTCCGTTGATGGTGATCTGAATGCCGCGCAGCACTTGCGGGTCCGGATCGTTGGCGCGGTGGGCTTTCAACAATTCGACCTGCACATGGTT
>DASWQB010000046.1:0-2021 GCA_036398335.1 Afipia sp.
CACCGGCGCGCCGATCATCTACCGGCTCAATGCGGATTCGACAGTGGCGTCGAAGAAGGATTTGGCGGGATAGGAACGCAATTGTCATTGCCGGGCTTGACCCGGCAATCCGTCCGTCAAAAAATTTTATCCGATGGATGCGCGGGCCAGGCCCGCGCATGTTCATTCATTTACCGTGCTCGGCTTACGACGGCTCCGCCGCCCGTCCCGTTTCCCAGCCCAGCATCGCGCGTTTGCGGGTGATGCCCCAGTGATAGCCGGTCAGCGCGCCGCTCTTGCCGAGCACGCGATGACACGGCACCACGAATGAAATCGGATTCTTGCCGACCGCCGCGCCGACCGCACGCGATGCTTTCGGCGCCAGAATTTTATTGGCGACATCCGAATAGGTTGCGGCGCGGCCCATCGGGATTTTGAGCAGCGTCTCCCACACCCGCACCTCGAAATCGGTCCCGATCAAAACCACGCGCAATGGCTGGTCAGCGCGCCAGCGCGCGGAATCGAAAATCCGCGCGGCAAGCGACGCAGTCAGGGCCTGATCCTGCGCATAATTGGCGAGCGGCCAGCGGCTTTTCATGTCCGCCAGAGCGGACTGCTCCTCCCCCTCGTCGGCGAAGGCGAGGCCGGCAAGTCCGCGCTCGCTGGCGATGATGAGGGCGGTTCCGAACGGTGAGGGATGGAAGCCGTATTGCAGCTTCGTTCCCGCGCCGCCCTTTTTCCATTCGCCTGGCGACATCGCTTCGTGGGTCACGAACAGATCATGCAGCCGGCCGGGGCCGGACAATCCCGAATCATAAGCGGCGTCGAGCACGCTCGCCGATTCGCGAAGCAGCCGTTTGGCGTTGTCGAGGGTCAGCGCCTGCATGAAGGCTTTCGGCGTCAGACCGGCCCAGCGCCGGAACAAATGATGCAACTCGTCAGGGGTGACGCGGATGGCTTCCGCGATCTCCTCGATGGCCGGTTGCGCGCGCCAATGTTCCGAGATGAAGGCGATGGCATGCCGGACGGAATCGTAATCGCGCAGCGCCGTGTCGTGCGACGGGGCGTTGGCGATGCGCTCGGAAAGCGTCTCGAAACGCGCAAGATCTGGCTTGCTCAATGCGGTGCTCATGATGGACAGGATGTAGGACACGGATGGTTTTGCAACCACCCGATTCCTGATCGGCCCTTAAAGTGGATTATAGGCCGGGCCGCGTTTGGCCGACGCCAAGGCCGCCGTCAAAGCTTTGGCAAAGCTGGCTTTTTCGTCCGGTCCCAGAAAGCTTCCGACTGCGACTCGCTGCCTGCGTGAGGCCAGATAAAGTTTTTCGACGCCGAACTCCTCGTGGATTTCCTGATCGAGCCGCACCCAGAGCGGGTTGAACGTCCACTCCATCATGTGGCCGCGGTGGCTGATGCGGCGCAGACGCAGTTCGCTCGGCGTGACCGAAATCTCCTCGCGTGCGGCGGCGCGGGCAAAATTGATCTTAAAGGCCCAATAGATCGCCAGCACATCGAGGCCGAAAAATCCGAACACCGGCCAGGCACCCATCAGCCAGAACGCCAGCCCGGCGGTAAAGCTCACGAGCGAAACGAATGTCATCACGATCACAAAACCGCGTTTGCTGAGCGAACGGTGCGGTGTCAGCACCGCCGAAAACAATTCGGTGTCCGTGGGTGGGCCGTGTTCAAAATCGTTGCCGCTGGTCATCGGGTTTCAGTATACCGGGATCATGGCAAAAAAGACGAGGACGACCCTCAAGATAACGATCAAAAAGGCGGCAACTCCAAAACACGCGTCCGCGAAAAAAGCGATAAGAATAAAACCCTGGACCGCCGCCGAGGTATACGAAGCATTCTCGCGCTTTCGAGCTGCCAATCCCGATCCGAAGGGCGAACTCGAACACGTCAATCCCTATACGCTATTGGTCGCGGTGGCGCTGTCGGCACAGGCGACTGACGTTGGCGTCAACAAGGCAACGCGAAACCTGTTTCCGATCGCCGACACGCCGCAAAAGATGGTGGCGCTCGGCGAGGAGAGG
>DASWQB010000047.1:0-6716 GCA_036398335.1 Afipia sp.
CTCACGAGTCTGCGCGATATGCGAGGCAATGCGGTCCAGCTCTTCGCGGATGTCGGCCTTGGCGGCCATCAGCAAGGCTTCCTGATTGAGACGCTCCGCGTCGAAGCGGTCGGAGGCGCCAAGCAGCGTCGCGACCTGCTCGGCGAGGCGCGCCTTGATCGCCTCGGGTTTACGTCCCGGCGCGGCTTCGGCGCTGGCCATGAGGCGTTCTAGTTCGTCTACCCGCTGGGAGAGAATCTGTCCGAGCGAGACGCCTTCGCGCTGGCGCATGTCGATCATGCTGTGCAGCGCCTGATCGAAACTTGCGATCGCCGCATCCTTGGCTGACTGTATTTCAGCCTCGTCGCTTTCGGACTCGACCACTTCGATCACACCCTTGATCGCGAGCAATCCGTCGACGCTCGGCGGTGCCCCTCCTGTGCGCTTGGCGATATCGTTTGCAACATTGAGGATCGAGGCCAGAACCTCCTCATTGATGCGCACCGCCGATAAATTACCGACGCGCTTGATGCTCAGATTGGCGTAGACCGTCCCTCGCGACAGAAGATTCGAGGCGCGCTTGCGTGCGACCGGCTCGAGGTCGTCCCAGCCCGGCGGCAACCGCATCCGGAAATCGAGACCCTTGGCGTTGACGGATTTCAACTCCCATTCGAACGCATAGGGACCGCTATTGCCGTGACTTCGCGCAAAGCCGGTCATGCTCGACAGCGCCATCGCGAAACAACCCCTGCTCAATTCAAATCGGAGATTCGCCGTGCGAACCGCCGCGACAATAGCCACGCCAGTCCGGCGTGGAAACCCCGGCGCGGCTTCGAATTTTGCGGGGATTACTGCTCGCCAGCCGGTTCGGCTTCGGGCTCTGCAACGGGCTTGGGCGGAGTTGCGGCGGCTGAACGCTTGCGCGGTGCGGCAACCCCGGATGCCGCTGCGCCGGCAGACGCGGCGGCGGGTTTTGCGCTCGCCGTCGGCGGCATCGCGAGCAGGCCGACCGGCGCTGCGGAGGATTTGGCGCCTGTGGCGGCTTTCGGCGCCCCCTTCTTGGCGCCGGGCTGCACGGGCGCCTGAGCGGCAGGAGGCGCGGAGACCGGTGCAGGAGCCGGTGTAGCCGCGGCTGCGGCGGGCGGCGGCGGTGAGTCGTCTGGCTCCAGAGTGTCATTCTGCTGCGCGCGCTCAAGTCCGCGCAGTTTCGCGACGGCCGCCTGGTGGGCGGCATAGTTCTCTGTGAACGTATGTCCGCCAGTGCCATCGGCGACGAAGAACAGGTCACGTGTCCGGGCGGGATTAGCCGTGGCTTCGAGCGAGGCGCGCCCCGGATTGGCAATGGGCCCGGGCGGCAGGCCGTCGATCACATAAGTGTTGTAGGGAGTTGGCTGCGTGATCTCGCTGCGCTTGATGGGACGGCCGAGCGTGCCCTTGCCGCTGACAATGCCATATATGATAGTCGGATCGGATTGGAGCTTGATCTTCTGACGCAGACGGTTGGCGAACACCGCAGCCACGCGGCTGCGCTCATCGGCACGGCCGGTTTCCTTTTCCACGATCGAAGCCAGGATCACCAATTGCTCGGGCGAGCGAACCGGGATGTCGGGATTACGGCGCTCCCAGACCTCGCTGAGCACACGCTTCTGTGCCTGCTGCATGCGCTGGATCACCTGTTCTCGCGGGGTTCCGCGCGGGAATTTGTAGGTGTCAGGCAGCAACGTACCCTCGCGCGGCATCTCGCGCAGCGAGCCTGCGAAAATGTCGTTGTCCTGAAGGCGGGCAACAATCTGCTCGGAGGTCAGTCCCTCCGGCACCGTGAAAGAATGCTGCACGACCTTGCCCTCGACGATCGTGCCGATGACCTCGCCAAGGCTGGCATTTTTCTGGAACAGGAATTCGCCGGACTTCAGGCCCGTGCGCGCATTCATCGCCAGCACGCCGCCGATGAAGGTCCAGCGATCGACGTCAACGACGCCTTCACGTTGCAGGATATCGCCGATATCGGTCATGCCGGCGCGCGGTGGGATATTGACGGTCTTGTCTTCGGCCAGCGGTCCCTTCGTGTTGAGCACCTGCTTGCCGTAAATATAAAGGCCACCGCCTGCGAGCACGACAACGAGCAGCAGGGTCATGATCGCGTTGCCGAAAACCACCAATGGATTGCGCGCCCGTTCCGACCGCTTCGGAGGCTTGGGCATCTGCTGGGGTTCCAACGCGGCGCGCGGGCTTCGAGGGGCGATAGGGGGTCTTTGACTCATGTCTGCAACCTGAATTCCCGCTGGCCAAATTGTGGCCTTTCGAACTGATTTCACCTGCTATGTGGCATGAACAGTGGATAGCAATATGACGGAATACGGCAAATCGGTGAAGCCGGGCAGCTGCCTGTTAATTCGCCACCCGCTTCATGATCAAAGATGCGTTGGTGCCTCCAAAACCGAATGAATTCGACAACGCCACGTTGATTTCGCGCGCGCGCGGCGTATGCGGCACGAGATCGATCGCGGTCTCGACCGACGGATTGTCCAGATTGAGGGTCGGCGGGGCGACGTTGTCACGAATCGCAAGCGTGCAGAAGATCGCTTCCACCGCCCCGGCAGCGCCGAGCAGGTGACCGATCGACGATTTGGTCGAGGACATTGAAACCTTCGAGGCCGTATTGCCCAGCAACCGCTGCGCGGCACCAAGCTCGATCTCGTCGCCAAGCGGCGTCGAAGTGCCATGGGAATTGATGTAATCGATGTCCGAGGCGGTGATGCCCGCGCGCTTCATGGCCGCGCTCATGCAACGGAACGCGCCATCGCCATCGGAAGCCGGTGCTGTAATGTGATAGGCGTCGCCCGACAGGCCGTAACCGACCACCTCGGCATAAATCTTCGCGCCGCGTTTCCTGGCGTGCTCGTATTCCTCCAGCACCACGATGCCGGCACCCTCACCCATGACGAAGCCGTCGCGATCCTTGTCGTAGGGCCGCGAGGCCGCGATCGGATTGTCGTTGAATTTGGTCGACATCGCGCGCATCGCGCAAAAGCCGCCCATCGCCAGCCGATTGACGGGGGATTCCGCGCCGCCCGCAACCATCACATCAGCATCGCCAAGCGCAATCAGGCGGCTGGCGTCGCCGATGGCATGCGCGCCGGTCGAGCATGCCGTGACAACGGAATGATTCGGCCCCTTCAGACCATGCTGAATCGAGACGTAGCCGGATGCGAGATTGATAAGACAGCCAGGAATGAAGAATGGCGATAGTCTGCGTGGACCACGCTCATGCAGGATCACCGCCGCCTGGCCAATGCCTTCAAGGCCGCCAATGCCCGAACCGATCAGGGTACCGGTCGCGCATCGCTCGTCTTCGGTCGAAGGATGCCAGTTCGCGTCATCAAGCGCCTGTTTCGCCGCGGCCACCGCGAAGATGATGAAATCACCGACCCTGCGTTGCTCCTTCGGCTCCATCCACTGATCGGGATTGAAGGTGCCGTCGCTGCCGTCGCCGCGCGGAACGATGCATGCGATCTGGCTCGACAAATCGGACACATCGATATGCTCGATTTTGCGCGCGCCACTCTGGCCGTCGAGGATGCGCTTCCACGTGGTCTCGACGCCGCATCCTAGCGGGGATACCATGCCGAGGCCCGTGACGACCACCCGTCTCATCTCAAACAACTCCGGTTCGTTCTTTTCAGATCTCGCCCATGGCTTGATCGATATGGCCCGATCGATACCGGCATTCGAATTCGGTTATGCGGCTGATTTCAGAGTCGCATAGCGCGCGGTATGCGCCAGCGAAAGATTTGACAACAACAAGACGGCGGGCTGTTGATGCAACAACCCGCCGGCACGATCCTATGAATCGCGAGCGTTAGCTCTTCGCGTTCTTTTCGAGAAATTTGGTGGCGTCGCCAACGGTGAGAATTGTCTCGGCCGCGTCGTCCGGAATTTCACAGCCAAACTCTTCTTCGAATGCCATCACGAGTTCGACGGTGTCGAGGCTGTCGGCGCCAAGATCGTCAATGAAGCTCGCCGAGTCGATCACTTTGTCCGGCTCGACGCCGAGATGCTCCACCACGATCTTCTTAACTCGCTCGCCAATCTCACTCATCGTTTCAACCTCTGTTTGTTCCGTTTGAACCCGATCGTAAAACGATACGGTGGGGTGTGCGCTCGTTCGTAAACTCGTTCGGCAATATACGGGGTTTTGCGCTCCTGCAATCACGTTCTGTCCATGCGGCGATGCGCGAAGGCAGGAACTTGATTTTATAGAAGGAAGACCCCGACCGAATGCCGTTTCGGTATCACACTTCCCATGTCTTGACTACAAGCCCAAGCGTCCGAAGCAAAGGGGTTGCAATCCATAAAAAATCCGCTAGGGGCCTCAAATCATTGCCATTCCACCGTTCACATGGATGGTCTGCCCGGTCACGTAATTGGCCTCGTTGGAGGCCAGATAGACGGCCGCGGCGGCGATATCCGCCGGTGTTCCAAGCCGTCCGGCAGGAACCTTGGTCAGCACGCTTTCGCGTTGCTTTTCGTTGAGCGCGTCAGTCATCGCGGTGGCGATGAAGCCCGGCGCGATGCAATTGGCGGTAACATTGCGCCGGGCATATTCGGCGCCGATCGACTTCATCATACCGATCAGGCCGGCCTTGGATGCGGTGTAGTTCACCTGCCCTGCATTGCCAGTCACGCCGACCACGGACGTGATGCCGATGATGCGGCCGAATCGTTTGCGCATCATCAATTTGGTCGCGGCGCGCGCGAGGCGGAAAGTCGAGGTGAGATTCACATTGATGACGTCGCTCCAATCCTCATCGCGCAGTTGCACGAAAAGATTGTCCCGCGTGATGCCGGCATTGGCGACCAGAATATCGAGCTGACCCATGGCCTTCTCGGCGGAAGGCACCAATGCCTCGACCTCCTCCGCGTCGGCAAGGTTGCAGGGCAGCACGTAAACGCGCTCCTTGAGTTCGCCGGCAAGTGTGTCGAGCACCTCGCGCCGCGTTCCCGAGATCGCCACCGTTGCCCCTTGGGCATGCAGCGCATGCGCAATCGCGCTGCCGATGCCGCCCGTCGCCCCCGTCACCAGCGCCGTTTTGCCAGAAAGATCGAACATTTTGAATCTCCTAAAGGTTCACGCGCGCGCGGCGGCAATGGCGTCTTTTGCGGCAACGATGTCGCCAGGACCGCCCACCGCGACGGCGACGGCGCCCTCGGCGATGCGTTTGACCAGCCCTGACAATACCTTGCCCGAACCGATTTCAAGAAAATGCGTGACGCCCCGCTGCGCCATGAAGGCGACGCTCTCGCGCCAGCGCACAGTGCCGGTGACCTGCTCCACCAGCCGCTTGCGGATTTCATCCGGCGCCGTGATCGCGCTCGCCAGCACATTCGAGACCAGAAAAGACTTTGGCGAGTTGATCGCAACATTCGCCAGCGCTTCCGCCATCGCCTCGGCGGCCGGCTGCATCAGGCTGCAATGGAACGGCGCAGACACCGGCAGCAGCATCGCGCGCTTGGCGCCCTTGGCTTTGGCGATTTCGATCGCGCGCTCGACAGCGGCTTTGTCGCCCGAGACCACCACCTGCCCGCCGCCATTGTCGTTGGCGGCCTGACACACCTGCCCCTGCGCGGCCTCCTGCGCCACCTCGGCAGCCGCCTCATAATCGAGGCCGAGGAGCGCCGCCATCGCGCCAATGCCGACCGGCACGGCCTTCTGCATGGCAAGACCACGGATGCGCAGCAGCCGCGCGGTATCGCTGATGGTCAGACTTCCAGCGGCGGCGAGTGCGGAATATTCGCCGAGCGAATGGCCCGCGACGAAGGCCGCATCGCGTGCGACATCGACGCCGGCTTCGGTCTCAAGCACGCGCAGCGTCGCCAGCGAGACCGCCATCAAGGCGGGTTGGGCGTTCTGCGTGAGTTGCAAAGTCTCGGCCGGTCCGTCCCAGATGGTCGAACTCAGTTTCTCGCCAAGCGCCGAATCGACCTCATCGAACACGGCGCGCGCGGCAGGAAATGCATCGGCCAGCACTTTGCCCATGCCGACGCTCTGCGATCCCTGCCCGGGAAAAGTAAATGCTGCTGTCATGATAGCCCTTGAAATGGTGAGGCCCTAAGACACCGCACAGGTCGCCGTGTCAAGCCGCAGCAAGGGCAAGCAAAAATCGAAGCTGATGAAAAGAGAAGTTAAATCAGGCGATTCAACAATCAGTTGTTGTTTCCGCCGAAGAAACCGGCCGACTCAGGTGCAAGCTGGACGAACTGCTTGCCGTCGTTAAGCTCCTTCAGGCTGTTCACATAGTCCTCTGGGACTTTCAGATAGAACGGCGTTTTCAACCCCATGAAACCCGCGATCTGACCAAGGAACGTGGTGCAGTTATTGGTCATCTCGTTCCACAGTTTATGCGTGGCCTGAAGATGGCGGATATAGGCGAACACCCGCTTGGCATCCGCCTCATTCATATAGACCCGATAGTTGGCGGTCAGGTATTGCGGGTCGAGATCGCCATAGCTCGCGCCAGTTTCAGCCGGTACCGGCAGCAAATGGCCGACAACGAATTCGGTGGCATCGCCCGCAGGATGAAGACCGGCCACATCCACTTTCTTTTCACTGGTCTTTCCGAACCAGACGAAAGCGTGGCCGTAGCTGGCCGCAGTGCGCGCACGGAAGTCAACGTAATAAGGACCCTTGGCAGCAGCTGCGGCAGCGCGCTTTGCAGGCTTGGGCTTGGCAGCGTCTG
>DASWQB010000048.1:0-1885 GCA_036398335.1 Afipia sp.
ATAATCATGTCCGCGCCCGCGAGCCGCAGGCCCTGCAGTACGTTCAGGCCGATGCCCCCTAAGCCGAACACGATGGCTTTCGCGCCTTGCTCGACCTTGGCGGTGTTGATGACCGCGCCGATGCCGGTGGTGACGCCGCAGCCGATGTAACAGACCTTGTCGAACGGCGCGTCTTCGCGGATTTTCGCCACCGCGATTTCCGGCAGCACCGTGTAGTTCGCGAATGTCGAAGTGCCCATGTAGTGATGCACCGGCTTGCCCTGATAGGAGAATCGCGAGGTGCCGTCCGGCATCAGGCCCTGACCCTGCGTCGAACGGATCGCGGTACACAAATTGGTCTTGCGCGACAGGCATGAGGGACACTGGCGGCATTCCGGCGTGTAGAGCGGAATGACATGGTCGCCCTTTTTCACGCTTTTCACGCCGGGGCCGACATCGACCACGATGCCCGCGCCCTCATGGCCGAGGATGGCGGGGAAAAGCCCTTCAGGGTCCGCGCCCGACAGCGTGAATTCGTCAGTATGACAGATGCCTGTGGCCTTGATCTCGACCAGCACTTCGCCTTCGCGAGGTCCCTCCAGTTGAACGGTAGTGACTTCAAGCGGTTTTCCGGCGGCGATGGCGAGTGCGGCGCGAACGTCCATGGGGTCATCCTCGATTTAAGTCTCAGGTCAGGCGTTTTATCATTTTGTCATGCGAAATGCGTCTCCACGCTCCGCAATTTTGATCATTGCCGCATAACACGGCTTGGGGCAATCAGGTCCGCAAATGACCAGCCCTGTTGAAAAAAGCACACCCGAAAAACCTGCGTTTGACAGCATCATGGCCCGCGCCGCGCCGTTGCTGTTCGTCCTGCTGTGGAGCAGCGGTTTCGTGGCGACCAAGACGGCGGTGACGAATGCCGAGCCGCTGACTTATCTGGCCATCCGCATGGCGCTGGTGGTCGTTGCGATGGCGATCATCGTCGCGATCGCGCGGCCCAAATGGCCGAACCGGCGCGAGATCGGTCACAGCGTCGTGGCAAGCTTCCTTGTCCACGGCTTCTATCTCGGCGGCACCACGATAGCGATTTATCATTCGGTGCCGGCGGGATTGTCGGCGCTTGTCCCGGGATTGCAGCCGATCCTTACCTCGACGCTGGCCAATCGTTTTCTTGGCGAGCGCGTCACGCCGCTGCAATGGACCGGTCTTGCGCTCGGTCTTGCCGGCGTGCTGCTGGTGCTGCAAACGCGCGCGATGTCGGGCCAGCTTGGCTGGGGCTGGCTCGGCACCGTGGTTGCGCTTGTCAGCATTACCCTGGGCACGCTTTATCAAAAGCGCTTCTGTAGCCGGATCGACTGGCGAAGCGGCAATCTGATCCAGTTCATTGCGTCCGGATGCCTGTTTGCCATCGGCGCATTCATTTTTGAGACGCGCGAGGTGCATTGGACGCACGAGTTCGTGCTGGCGCTCGGCTGGCTGGTCCTGATGCTGTCGATCGGCTCGATCGGACTGCTATATTGGCTGATCCGCCGCACCGGCGCGACGCAGGTTGCGAGCCTGTTTTATCTGGTGCCTGCGACCACGGCGGTGATGGCGTATCTGTTGTTCGACGAACATGTCGGAAAACTGGGCATCCTCGGCATGGCGATCTGCGCCGCCGGTGTGTTCCTCGTCAACAAGCCGCAAGCCAAAGAAGATGAGAAAGTCGAAGTATCGCCGGGGAGTTGATAAATCCTTCCCGTCATTGCGAGGAGCGAAGCGTCGAAGCAATCCAGCTTCGACGCCGGAATTTCCGGATTGCTTCGCTGAGCCTGTCATCGGGCGGCGCATTCGCGCCGACCCGTTGGCTCGCAATGACGCATTTACTGGCGTGTCTTCGCATAAGCCGCCAGCGCCCGCTCAC
>DASWQB010000049.1:0-1906 GCA_036398335.1 Afipia sp.
TTTCCTTTTTGGAAACCGCACACCACCGCTACGAATCGCTTCACGGCCTCATGAAAAGGTATGGCATGGCAAGAATTGATTGCAAGCAATCGGCCGGTCGCCCAGGCGTTCACCACAGGAGAGTGCGTACCAGAAGGGTGCTCTTAGCGGCCGTCGGGTATGCGAACGCCAATCCAGCTATCGCGGACCTGCTGATAGTGCACGCTTGGATCATACACCGAGGTCTGTAGCCGCAGCGTCGTCGGCGACAGACGACCGATCGCATTCAGCACGCTGTAGGATGCAACCACGCGATCATGCTGCGCGGTGACGAGCGCGACGCGCGCATTCACCAGCGCCTGCTGGGCATTCAACACGTCGAGCGTGGTGCGCTGTCCGACGCGGGCCTCTTCGCGCACGCCGTTGAGCGCGATTTCCGATGCCGTCACCTGCGACTGCGCCGAACTGACCTGCGCGCGGCCGGCGACCAACTGCCCCCATGCTTGCGCCACCGTAGCGCGGGTCTGGTCGCGCACCTGATCGAGGTTGAGCCGCTGCTGACCCAGCGATTCCTTGGATTGGCGGATCAGCGCGTATTCCGCGCCGCCCTGATAGATCGGCACAGTCAGATTGGCGGTGGCCGAAGCGCCGAACGAGCGCGGCGATTGCGGCGTGGTGTCGTAAGCCTGCTGCACTGCGGCCTGCAGCGTCACGGTCGGAAACAACGCACCTTCGTTGATCTTGACCTGAAGGAAGCTGACATCGATGCCATGCATCGCAGCGGTGACGTTGGGATTTTCAATCAGTCCCATGTCGATCGCCGCAGCCAGACCGCCCGGCAAAAAGCGATCGACCGGCGAGCCCGGCGCAAGCGCCTGCGGATCGTTGCCGATGATGCGGCGGAAATTCGCCCGCGTGGTGGTGAGATTTGACTCGGCCTGCAATTGCTGGGTACGGCCTGCGGCAAGCTGCGCTTCGGACTGGGCAACGTCGGTGCGGGTCACCTCGCCGACATTGAAACGGTCGCGGGTCTGCTTGAGCGTCTGTTCGAGTACGCGCACGTTGTTGCGCTGCACTTCGACGATCGCGGAATCGCGCAGGTAATCCATATAAATTGTCGCGGCGGCAAGCAGCACGCCCTGCTCCAGAACGCGCAAACCTTCGCGCGCGGCCGAGACCTGGCTTTCAGCTGCTCGCGTGCGATTGCCGGTCTGTCCACCGTTGTAAAGAGTCTGCGTCGCGGTCGCGCCGACACTGCGCGGCGCGGTGTTGGCATTGACGTTCTGGGTCTGCGAGCCGGGCGAAGTCCGGCTCACCGTGTCCGTATACTGCGCGCCCGCGCTGGCGGTAAGCGCGACCTGCGGGCGATAACCGGAGAGCGCCTGCGGCACGTTTTCGTCGACGGAGCGAACCGAGGCCCGCTGCGCGTTGAGCTGTGGATTGTTCTGGTAGGCACGGATCAACGCGGCTTCGATGGTGTCGGCCAGAACGGGGGTAGCCGTTTGAAACAACAACAGAGCCGCCATTGCAGCTCCGGCAAACCGCGACCTACTCAAGCGAACCATTCCAACCATTCCAGAAATCGTCCTATAGCTCTGTAAGGACGCGAGAAAACCGGGCAATCGACTCACCGCCGACTCCAGTGCCCGCCCAACATATTCGCCGGACACCACTCACGTAAGCCCTTGCCGGACACTCACCATGAAACTCCCCAAGGTGGGGCTTCCGGGCCACACTTCTGTACCGATATCCCTGATCGGCAACCGGACCATCGCGGATTTGCCTAGAATGCGAAAGCTGGCACCCGCGCCAGTCCCGGCAGCACCGGCCCGGCAGCGTCGAAGAGCGCGCGGCTGCCGTAATCGGCGGCTGAACGCGTCACCAAAGTTGCGCGCGGCGGCTGGCTGAGGGCGAATACCCCAACCAG
>DASWQB010000050.1:0-5520 GCA_036398335.1 Afipia sp.
GGCGGCGTAGCCTTCAATGACGCGGATTGACGGAGTTTTACGCACCGTTTCGATCAGCGCCACGATAATAGCATGGCCCGCGCGGTCGCCCTCGACATGCACGATGCGGCGGGCGGAATGGGCGGCCTCGCGGCTGACCGCAAGGCGGCCTTCAAGATCGCGGTCGAACGGCACGCCGTATTCCAGAAGATCGTGGATGCGCGCCCCGGCCTCGCGCGCCAGGCCGAGCGCGATGGCTTCATCGACGATGCCGCCGCCGACAGCAATCGTGTCCGCTGCATGGGACTCGGGGCTGTCGCCTTCCGCGACCGCCGCTGCGATGCCGCCTTGCGCCCATGCTGTTGAGGCACCCTGACCGAGCGGCGCCGCCGAGATCACGGTGACGGGACGCGGCGCGAGCTTCAGTGCGCAGAACAGGCCGGCAAGACCGCCGCCGACAATCACGATGTCATCGACCCTGCTCGTATCGGCTTGAAAGATGTTGCTCATGCTCGCCCCAATGGTCCTTAGAAGTCATGCCCGGCAAGGCATCCGTGGCCGGGCCGGCCACGGGAAATGCTGGATCGCGATCAGTTCTTCAGATTGATCATCCGCTCCACCGAACGGCGCGCTTTGTCCGCGATCATCGGGTCGATCGTCACTTCCTCACGCATATAGATCAGACTGTCCAAGATCTTGGGCAGCGTGATGCGTTTCATGTGCGGGCAGAGGTTGCACGGCTTGACGAACTCGATCTGCGGCAGTTCGGCCTGTACGTTGTCGGCCATCGAGCATTCGGTGACCATCACGACGCGCTTGGGCTTGTGGTCGCGCACCCAGTTGATCATGTGCGCGGTCGAGCCGGTGAAGTCCGCTTCCGCAATCACGTCGGGCGGGCATTCGGGATGCGCGATGATCTGCACTGATGGGTCGGCTTCGCGATAGCTCCGCAGTTCGTCGCCGGTGAAACGCTCATGCACTTCGCACGCGCCTTTCCAGGCGATGATCTTCACGCTGGTTTTGGACGCGACGTATTTCGCCAGATACTGGTCCGGCAGCATGATGACGGTGTCGGACCCGAGGCTTTCCACGATTTGCACCGCGTTGGAGGAGGTGCAGCAGATATCGACCTCGGCTTTCACGTCGGCGGACGTGTTGACATAGGCCACCACCGGCATGCCGGGGAAGCGTTCACGGAGCAGGCGAACGTCCTCACCCGTGATCGAGGAGGCCAGCGAACAGCCGGCGCGCGAATCCGGGATCAGAACGGTCTTGGCGGGATTCAGGATTTTCGAGGTCTCGGCCATGAAGTGGACGCCGCACTGGATGATGGTGTCGGCTTTCACCTTGGTTGCCTCAATGGCGAGCTTGAGCGAGTCGCCGCCGATGTCGGCGACGCAGTTGAAAATTTCCGGCGTCTGGTAGTTGTGTGCCAGGATCACGGCGTTGCGCTCGCGCTTCAGCTCGTTGATCGCCTTGATGTAGGGCGCCATGAACGGCCATTCGACCGGCGGAATGACGGCTTTGACCTTCTCGTAGAGGTGCGCGGTGGCGCGCTCGACCTCGGGCGTCCATTCCAGCGACGGCATTGGCAGCGCGCGCGCGCGTTCTTCCGCCGTGACAAGGCTGCGCGCAGCGGGCACGCTGCGGCCATGGGCGAGGTTGCCAAAATCTTCAGGGCCGTAAAGGCCGGCAAGCTCCGTTGTTTCAAGAACCGCTTCAAGGGCCATTGTTGTTACCTCCCATCTCACATATACTCAATTTGAGCATATACAAGGTCTGAGAAATCCGGCCCAAAGGCCGGCACGTCTCGATATCGCTTTGAAACAATCCCCATTTTCGGGAAGCGTTTCAGCACGTCCGAGTTTCTTATTCTCAAAACGAGCATAACAAATATAACAGGTCTCAAGCTCGCTCGCCAGATGCGTGTGCAAATAAATTCGTCACGCAGCAATATGAGCTGCCATGCTGCTTTGACGGAGGTCGCATTTGACGCAATGCGGCATGCGATTAGTGTGCGCCCAAAATCAAAAGGGAGAGCACGGTGTCCAGCTTCAAAGCCATCAGGATCGACAAAGTCGACAAGGGGACGACTGCAACGCTGACGCAGTTCGACGAAACTGACTTGATGGATGGTGACGTCACCGTCGCGGTCGAATGGTCGACGATCAACTACAAGGACGGCCTTGCCGTTACCAGCAAGGCGCCGGTGGTGCGGCGATTTCCGATGATCGCCGGCGTCGATTTTGCTGGGAGCGTGATCCAGTCCTCGCATCCCGATTGGCAGGCCGGCGACAAGGTGATCTGCACCGGCTGGGGCCTCGGCGAGACGCACCTTGGCGCCTTTGCCGAGCGCGCCCGCGTGAAGGGCGACTGGCTGGTGCGCCTGCCAGATGGAATGAGCGCGCGGGACGCGATGGCGATCGGCACGGCGGGTTTGACGGCGATGCTGTCGGTGCTGGCGCTGGAGAAGCAGGGGCTCACGCCAAAGGACGGCGCAATGATCGTCACCGGCGCGGCGGGCGGTGTCGGTTCGGTCGCGATCTCGCTGCTATCGAAGCTGGGCTTTCACGTCATCGCGTCCACCGGCCGCGCGAGTGAGGCGGATTATCTGCGTGGTCTCGGCGCCTCCGAGATCATCGACCGCGCTGAACTCTCAGGCCCCGCAAAGCCGCTCGCCAAGGAGCGATGGGCCGGTGGCATCGACAGTGTCGGCTCCACGACGCTCGCCAATGTTCTGTCGATGACGAAATATCATGGCGCCGTCGCCGCCTGCGGGCTGGCCGGTGGCATGGATCTGCCGTCGTCGGTCGCTCCGTTTATTTTGCGGGGGGTGTGCCTTTTGGGCATCGACTCGGTGATGTGCCCGCTGCCGCAAAGAAAGCTGGCCTGGCTGCGCCTCACGAGAGATTTGGATACATCGAAACTATCTGAAATCACTGATGAAATCGGCCTTGAACAGGTCATCGAAACAGGTCCGAAAATTCTTGCGGGTCAGATTCGCGGCCGTCTGGTTGTGAAAATCTCCTGAGACGTTCAGACTTTGCAAACCATGCTGCTCCAATGTTGCCACGGTTGGTATGGTATTCAACGGGTTAAGACGAGGCCGCCCAGCGGTTGTCGCAAGCCCCAAGGTCAGTCGAGTTGGAGTTGCTGCATGTTCGCGCGTTTCGCCTTTGGAATTCTGCTTGCGACCACAGTGATCTCGTCGGCATCCGCCGACTGGATGAATGCCGATCAGGCGCGCAAATTTGTCGCCAACAAGCTGTTCTCATTCAGTTGCTTTGACGGCACGCGCGGCGTTGGCCGCATCAATGATGACGGCTCCGCAGTCGGTTCGGTGCAGTTTGGAAGTTCCAGTCAGGTCCGCCATATGCGCCTGCCCTCCAATACGTTGCAGGTTCGCTCCGGCGGTGTTTGCGCCTCGATCAGGGGCATGCCGTTTGATCCGTGCTTCAATCTGAACAAGGTGGATGAGGTGAGCTTCCGCGGCTCGCTGTCTGGCCTCGGTTTCGCCTATTGCGATTTCCGCCGTCAGGGCAATGTCCGCACGCTATTGACGCGCGCGCTGTCGCGTCCACGTTCATCGCGCGGAGCCGAGCCCACGAAATCGGCGGATGCGTCGCGCACCGAAGCGGCGCAGTCCGAGCCGGCGAAAACCGTTCACTCCGAGCCGGTCGTTGAACTGCGCAAATCGACGGCTGAATAATCAAACCGCGATCTAGCGCCGGCCGCGCACCCGCAGGCCCGGCGCGGGACGCTCCTGTAAAACCTCACGCCGAAATCTGAACAACGCCGCAGGCCGCCCGCCGGTCTGCGTCGAGGTTTCGCCGGTCGGCTCCACCAGCGCGCCCGACTCGACCAGCCTGCGGAAATTCTGCTTGTGCAGGTGACGTCCCGAAATCGCCTCCACCGTCCGCTGCAGATCGGTCAGAGTGAATTCCGGCGGCAGCAATTCGAAAACCACGGGGCGGTATTTGAGCTTGGCGCGCAGCCGCGCGATGGCGGTGGCCAGGATGCGGCGATGGTCGAAACGCATCGCGGCGCCAAGCGCGGGCAATGATTTGCGTTCCAGAGCGGCGGGACGCCCGTCGCGCCTGGCTTCCTCGATCAGGCCGGCTTCGTACAGCAGCTCATAGCGATCCAGCACGCGCTCTTCGTCCCAATGCGCGCCCTCGAAACCGAAATACAGCCGCACCCGGTCTCGCCGGTTCAGCGCGCGCGCGGTGTTCGGCTTTTCCGACCGCGCGGCCCATTCGGACAATGCGGGAAGAATGTCCGTGTCGATCATCGCGGGTTTGCTGCTGCGCCAGTCCTCCCATGGGAAAAAGCGGTACCACGGCTCGAAACTCGCGCCCGCGACCTGCGGTTTGGAGGTGTTGTCGGCGGCGCGGGTCAAAGCGAGATAGCCGATGGAGGCGACATGCACATCTGTGTCGCCGATCAAGGCGTGGCGGCCGCGATCGCCGAATGTGTAGAGTTGTTCGACATAGCCCAGTTGCAGGCCGGTCTGTTCCTCCACCCATGACCGCAGTCCGATTTCAAAAGTGCGATGTGCAACAGGATTAAATGGACCGAACGGAAGCCCGCCGAGTTCGTCGCCGCGGCCGGGCGCGGTGAGGATCAGCGGCTCGTTGCCATCGATGGAGACAATCGCCGCCGTCAGTCCGATCTCAAGAGGGGTGAGGCGCTTCGCACTCATGCGGTTAGTGGATGTCGATGCGGAACGGGCGGCTTTCGATGGCCATCGCGCCAGGACCGATATGATCGAGCGCGCGGAGCATGCGGCCGTCGCGGCCGAGTGCCTGATCGGCGAGCGTCACGATCAGGCGATTGGGGCTGGCGGTCGGGGAGGCGGCGCGGATTTGTTCGGCGATCTCGGTCTCGTCACGATCCGGATTGAGCGCGCAGGCCGCCATGAAGGCGCTGGCGGTCGAGCGGCTGATACCGGCGAAGCAATGAACGACAAGCGGCGCGGCACGGTCCCATTGGCGCACGAAGGCGAGCGCCTGCTCGACATGCGCGAGCGAGGGCGCGGTAAATCCGTCCGCGATCTCGGTGATGTCGTCCATCGAAATCAGGAGATGATTGGCTTCCCTTATCGATGCTGGCCGCGCGGCCTTCTGGACATTTCCCATCACGGTGAGGATATGCGAGGCGCCGGAGGCTTGCACCGTGGCATGAAGATCGGCGAGCGAGCAGACGTAGATCATGAAGTTTCCCGATTTTGGCGCACTTATACGCCACGCTTCGAGCGCGCGAAAGGCGGGCTGACCTTGTTCCAACGCGCCAGTTTTAATCCAGCAGACTCTTGAAGCGCGCGAGAAACGTTCTTTCCGCCTTGGTGGCCGACCAGGGTGTCACATAATCCTGCTGGATCGCTGACGGAAGTTTTGGGTCGCGGCCGAACAGCCGTTTTGCCTCAGCCTCGCCGAAGCCCGCCAGGTGGGTCGCCTCCAGATACGCCGCACCCATGTCGGCGGCCTTGATCTGCTTTTCGATGTTAGTCGGCAAAACCGCAGGCAGCCCGAAGCGGACATG
>DASWQB010000051.1:0-7271 GCA_036398335.1 Afipia sp.
ATGCGCGGATGCAGCGTGTTGTCAGCGGCAACAAGCTTGGCAACGGCATCGCCGGTCCAGCGCAGCGTGCCATCGGACGCCAGAACGAACTGTTCGTCAGGCGCATTGGACAATTTTTCGGCGCGCGTATCGATCTCACCGGCCAGCGCCTTGAGCGCTGTCGCCTGCAAGGCCTTGGCATCGGATCCAGCTTCGGCAGACTCAGGCGCAAACATGAACCCGTCGAGGCGGCCGATCAGATGGCCCTCCACAGTCACTTCGCCGGTCTTCCCAATCTCAGTATTCAGCATCGTGTTTTCCCGCAAGCGGCGCATCAATACACTGGTCCGGCGATCAACGAAACGCTCAGTTAGCCTTTCGTGCAGTGCATCCGACAATTTATCTTCCACCGCGCGGGCGATTCCCTGCCAGTGTTCGGGGTCTTTTAGCCAATCCGGGCGGTTGGCGGCGAAGGTCCAGGTACGGATTTGCGCGATTCGGGCCGATAGCGTGTCGATATCGCCATCGGTGCGGTCGGCCTGCGCGATCTGGGCAGCAAACCAGTCGTCGGGGATATGTCCCTTTCGCATCAGGAAGCCATAGAGCGTCGTCACCAGTTCCGCATGCGCGGCGGGGGCGAGCCGTCGATAATCGGGGACAAGACAGGTGTCCCATAACCGCTCGACAGCCTGCGCGCCCTTGGCCATCTCGCGGACATCGCCGTCGCGCGCGGCATGATCGAGCACCCGCAAATCCTCGGCGACCGGCGCGCGGGTCAGCGCGTCGTGATTGGGCGTCAGCGCCAGCGACACCTGCAACGCACCGAGCGAGGAAAAATCCAGCTTCGAATTGCGCCATTGCAGCATCTTCACGCTATCGAAGGTGTGGTTCTGAAGCGCGTTGACGAGTTCCGGCTCGAACTGCGCGCAGCGCCCCGTCGTTCCGAATGTCCCATTACGCGTGGCGCGCCCGGCGCGGCCCGCGATCTGTGCGAATTCGGACGGGTTCAGGCGGCGGAACTGATAGCCGTCGTATTTTCGGTCGGAGGCGAAGGCGACGTGATCGACGTCCAGATTAAGCCCCATGCCCACCGCGTCGGTCGCGACGAGATAATCGACATCGCCGGACTGGAACATCTCAACCTGCGCGTTGCGCGTGCGCGGGGACAGCGAGCCCAGCACCACCGCCGCGCCGCCATGCTGGCGGCGGATCAGCTCGGCGATTGCGTACACTTCATCCGCCGAGAAGGCGACGATGGCGGTGCGGCGCGGCTGGCGGGTGATCTTGCGGTCGCCGGCGAATTCAAGCTGCGACAGACGCGGCCGCGTGACGATGTTCGCGCCGGGCAACAGCCGCTCGATGATGGGGCGCATCGTCGCCGCGCCGAGCAGCAATGTCTCATCGCGGCCGCGCCGGTTGAGGATGCGGTCGGTGAACACATGACCGCGTTCGAGATCGGCCGCGATCTGGATTTCATCGACGGCGAGAAACGACACGTCGATGTCGCGCGGCATCGCCTCGACGGTGGAAACCCAGAAGCGCGGGTGCGGCGGCTTGATCTTCTCTTCGCCGGTAATCAGCGCCACGGCGTCCGCGCCCGCGCGGGCGGCGATCTTGTTGTAGACCTCGCGCGCCAGCAGCCGCAGCGGCAGGCCGATGATGCCTGACGAGTGCGCCAGCATCCGCTCGATGGCCAGATGGGTCTTGCCGGTGTTGGTGGGACCCAGCACGGCGGTGACGCCAGCGCCGGGCGCGCGGTCGCGAGCAGGGAATGGAGCGAGGGAGGAAACAGGCATGGAGTCGATGTTCGCGTGGCGCTCGAGAATTAAGATTTGGGCGCGTGCGGCAGGAAGAACGCGTCACTTTATGGCGTGTTTAGACGATAGGTGTCTCACAATGCTACGCATTTAACTCCGGAACTTAAGCATTGGAACGACTCCGGAACGAAAGCGGCCCGAATCGCTGACTCCCACCGTATCCGGTTTCGTTCACCGCAATATGTCGCGTCGTATAGCTCCAGTGGCGCTAAATCGGGGATTCTGAGGGCTCACGACCCGCCAAATTGACCGGCGATATTTATGGCACCGAGGACTCCGATCGGGTCCGGAGTCAACACGATTCAGCGCGCCACCAGGACCGTGACGAACTGCGTTAATTCGTCTTCGCCGTGCGGGCGATGGTCGCGGTGGTGAATTCGCTCGCCTCGACGATACCGGTGCCGATCGGGGTCGGGATTTTCATGCGGACCGGCGCGAGCACGCGCGTTCCGGCAATCGGCGCGAACGCGATTTCCATGTCGCGCTGTTCGGCGAGATATTTGATGGCATAGCGGCCCGGTATGTAGCCGGACAGCGGCGTGAAATAGACGCCGCACACCACCACGGGGCCCTGATAGCCGTTGGCAAACTTCATCATTTCCATGCGCTTGTATTCAAGGCGCAAATCGTAACGCATCCGCCCGTCGAAAACCGACGCGGTGTTGCGGCAGGCCTCGGGACTGACAGGATCGCCATTGCCCGACACGCGCAGCAGCGAGCCGGTGAGCGGATCGAGCACGCCGTGGCGATGCGCTTCGGTCACCAGCACGCGCTCGGGATTGAACGGCGGCGGCGGCTCGATGGAGGAATCCTTGATGTTGCCGTTGGCAAGCGCGATGCGAATGGTTTCGTTCTTGGGGCCGTAATTGATCGAGGTCTGATAAATCACCGGATTGAGCTGGCCGGCGGCCACGCGCCCTTGCACGGTGGCATTGCCGCTGCCGTTGCCGATCGCCTTCATGATGCCGGAGGTTCCGCCGACGACGACCGAGGAAAACTCATCGTCGCCGATGGTGACGACCCAGTTGCCTTTGCCGATGGTGATGCCGCCGAGCGTCACCTCGTACTTGGCTTCGACCCGGCCCTGCGCCGCGAGGGGATCGCAGAACAGGACAGCGGCGGCCAGTCCCAGGGCTGCGAGACCGAAAGCCCGCCGCAACGCGAAAGTACGGAACATGTCCACGAACGAAAAATCCTGCTGGGATGCATTCCCGACGGCGCACCGGCACATCATCGTGCCCATTCAAGACTAGCGGCTTAGTCTGGCAATAGAGGCTCAATTTCGATGCCGATTGCGTCGATTATATGTTAGCAAACCTGCTTCAGGCGCGGGAGAAATGCTTGGACCCGTTCAATAAATTCGGGATTTTAGCTTTTTCGAGGGACCCCGGAGGCCCGCCAAAAGCGCGGCCATGTCTTGACGTTGCCGCCCTTGCCGCTTATACGTCCGCGGTTCCTGAAATGGACGGTTATACAAACCCTTGCGAGCCCCTCGATGGCGAGGCCGGTTCCGGGAAAACCCGAATATACAACTTGAGGATTTCGCCATGTCTCGGCGCTGTGAATTGACGGCCAAGGGGCCGCAGGTCGGCCACAAGGTCAGCCACTCGAACATCAAGACCAAGCGCCGGTTCCTGCCGAACCTGTGCAACGTCACGCTGATCTCCGAAACGCTGGGCCGCAACGTGCGCCTGCGCGTCTCCACCAACGCGCTCAAGAGCGTGGATCACAATGGCGGCCTCGATGCATTCCTGCTCAAGGCCAACGTGGCGTCGCTGTCGCCGAAGGCGGTCGACCTCAAGCGCCAGATCGAAAAGAAGAAGCTCGCCGCGGCAAGCTGATTTTTCCCGTGATTTGAATTTCAAAAGGCCGGGCGAAAGCCCGGCTTTTTTGTTATTTCCCGCGCGCAAAGCGCCTGGATGAAATCTCACTTCGTCATTGCCGGGCATAGCCGTTCGAAGAACGGCGTTCTGACAACGCCTTTGCCCCGGCAATCCATCATCGAAACGAACAGCATTATATCGATGGATGCCCGGGTCAGACCCGGGCATGACAATCCTCATAAACTCTCAACACCCAATGTGACGTACTCACCCCTCCACCAGCGTGAACTGCAACAGCAGCGTGCGCTGGATCATGGAAAAATTGTCGTCGGAGATCATCGTGAGTATCGTCTCCGCCTGGGGCGATGTGAAAATCGATGCCTTCCATGTTGTCGATCTCATAGCCGAGATCGACCTCGAAGATCGCCGGACCGTCCACCAATGCGCC
The DNA here is from genome assembly GCA_036398335.1 of Afipia sp. Taxonomy (GTDB): domain Bacteria; phylum Pseudomonadota; class Alphaproteobacteria; order Rhizobiales; family Xanthobacteraceae; genus Afipia. The sequence goes on from DASWQB010000051.1 coordinate 4,068, forward strand.
GGGCATGACCGAGGCGATCGGCACGCGGCGGATGCGGATTCCCACACCCTCCAGCAATGAAAACTTCCGCTCCAGAAGCAAGAGCTCGCCGGAGGGCAACAGCACCGCATCGCTGATGTCGTAATTGCCGCTGCGCTTGACGATAAAATTGCCGGGTGTCGGACCGCCGATCAGGAAGCCGAGCAGATTGCCGTCGGCGTCGAGGCCGCGTTCAGAAATCGCGATCAGCGTACCGGCAAGTTTTTGACCCTCGCCGGTGCGGTTTCGCGCCACGAACACCAGCGTCTCAAGGCCCTTGTTGAACGGCAGCGTCTCGACACCGGGCGGCACGGGAATGGCTTCGCCGCGCGCGATGATGCCGCCCTTGGAAAAATCGAAACGCAGGATCTTGTTGACGCGCTCGAAGCCGACATAGGCAATCTGCCCATCGAAGGCGAGCGCCTCGGTGTCGAACCAGCCGCGCGCGGCGAGCTTCTTGCCGTCAATCCCGCGCATCGGGGTCGAAGCGACGTCAGCCATGCCAGCGAGGTTTTTGCCGTTATAGACAAGCCTGCCGGTGAACCAGTCACCCTTGTCGCTCAGCGCCGTGAACCGTTCGCCCTTGTCGTCCATGAATCGCAGCGCGGACAATCCGCCGAACGGTTTGAAGGACGAGGTCAGCACGAGGCCGGAGCGGAATTGCAGTGCGCCGTAACGCAGATGAGATGCATCGCGCGGATCGAAAGACGGGATCGGCCGCGCGTTCACCAAAAGCCGCGTGATGACGGGCGCGGCCTGAGCCTGCGCCTCGCGCGGCGCGGCAAGACCTGCGGCAACCATCGCTGCGGCGCCTTGAAGAACGTCACGTCGCCGCAGTCTGCTTGTCATGGATGAAGGACGCTGGGATCAGATAACAGGAATCAGGAATGCAGTTTGCGGCGGCGCGGCGGTGCCTTGGCCTCGACATGGGTTTCGCTGAACAGTTCGGCGAGTTTTTCGGTGATCGCGCCGCCGAGTTCTTCGGCGTCCACGATCGTCACCGCGCGGCGATAATAGCGCGTCACGTCGTGGCCGATGCCGATGGCGATCAGCTCAACGGGCGAGCGGGTCTCGATCTCCTCTATGATCCAGCGCAGGTGCCGTTCCAGATAATTGCCGGCATTGACCGACAATGTGGAATCGTCGACCGGCGCGCCGTCCGAGATCATCATCAGGATCTTGCGCTGCTCGGGCCGCGCCAAAAGACGCTTGTGCGCCCAGTCGAGCGCCTCGCCGTCGATGTTCTCTTTCAGGAGGCCCTCGCGCATCATCAGGCCGAGATTTTTCCGCGCGCGGCGCCACGGCGCGTCCGCCGACTTGTAGACGATGTGGCGCAGATCGTTGAGGCGGCCGGGATTGGCCGGCTTGCCGGCGGCAAGCCACGCCTCGCGCGACTGCCCGCCCTTCCACGCCCGCGTGGTGAAGCCGAGAATCTCGACCTTGACGCCGCAGCGCTCCAGCGTGCGCGCCAGAATATCGGCGCAGGTCGCCGCAACCGTGATTGGCCGTCCGCGCATCGAGCCGGAATTGTCGAGCAGCAGCGTCACCACGGTGTCGCGGAAGGTCGCTTCCTTCTCGTGCATGAAGGACAGCGGATGATGCGGATCGGTGACGACGCGCGACAGACGCGCCGGATCGAGGATGCCCTCCTCCAGATCGAACTCCCATGCACGATTCTGCTGCGCCATCAATTTTCTCTGAAGGCGATTGGCCAGGCGCGCGACGATGTGCTGCAAATGCGCGAGCTGCTTGTCGAGATAGCCGCGCAGGCGATCGAGCTCTTCCGGCTCGCACAAATCCTCCGCCGAGATCACCTCGTCGAATTTCGGCGCGAAAGCGTGATATTCGGGGCCGCGCGGCTCGTTGCTGTCGCGCGAATTCGGCCGCACCGCTTCGCCGGGCTGGTCGTCGTCGGCCAATTCGCCGTCATCGAGCGAATCCGCGTCCGCCGTCTGCGCGCTGTCCATGGCGTTTTCGGACGCGTCTTCCGTGGACGGCTGCGCCTGATCCGCGCTCATTTCCTCGGTCGCTTCGCTTTGCGGCTGGCCGTCCTCGCCGCTCTCGCCGTTCTCCCCCTCGCGCTCGTCCTCGTCCTGATCGTCCTCGTCCTGATCGGCACTCCGCTCATCGCTGATCTCGAGCGCTGTGAGCAGATCGTGGATCGATTCGCCGAACCGGGCCTGATCCTCGGTGAAGGCCTTCAACTGATCGAGCTGTGTGCCGATCTTTGCCTCCAGTTCCGGTCGCCACAGATCGACCATGCGTTTGGCGGCGGCCGGCGGCGCGAGGCCGGTGAGACGCTCGCGCACCATCAGCGCCAGCGCGTCGGCCAGCGGCGCGTCCGCGCGGTCGGTGATCTCGTCGAATTTGGCGCGGTGAAACTGGTCGTCGAGCATGGCGCCGAGGTTTTTCGCAACCCCCGCCATGCGCCGCGCGCCGATGGCTTCCACGCGCGCCTGTTCGACGGCATCGAACACGGAGCGCGCCTGCGCGCTGCCGGGCGCGAGCTTGCGATGAACCTTGGCGTCATGACAGGCGATTCGCAGCGCGATGGAATCGGCATGTCCGCGCACGATGGCCGCGTCCTTGCGCGTGAGCTTGCGCGCCGGCTCCGGCAGTCTTGCCTTGCCCGGCGCGAGGCCCGGACGCTCGGCGGAGAACGTCACTTCAAGTTCGGGCTGCTTTGCAATGGCACGCAACGCCGACGTCACCGCCCGCTTGAACGGCTCGGTCGGCGATTCCTTGGACCCGGTCTTGAACTTGACGTTGGCGGTGGTCATTGCGGCGCGAACCTCGACGACTCTTGATCCTTCCCCTTGTGGGGAGGGTTGGCAATTTAGCTCAGCGCCACATTCACCGAACTCTCCGGCAACTCGGCATTGAAACAGCGCTGATAGAATTCGGCGACCAGCGGCCGCTCAAGCTCGTCGCACTTGTTGAGGAACGTCACACGGAAGGCAAAACCGATGTCGCCGAAAATCTCCGCGTTCTCCGCCCAGGTGATGACGGTGCGCGGGCTCATCACGGTGGACAGATCGCCGTTGGCGAAGGCGTTGCGCGTCAGGTCCGCAAGCCGCACCATCTTGCTGACGGTGTCGCGGCCCTGCTCGTTGCGATAATGCTTCGCCTTGGCGAGCACGATCTCGACTTCCTCGTCATGCGGCAGATAGTTCAGCGTGGTGACGA
>DASWQB010000052.1:0-6154 GCA_036398335.1 Afipia sp.
CCTAATAAAGACCTCAAATTCATTGCGCACATGATAATGTATTTTCGGCCTTACTCTACATTTCGTACACTTGTTGACTATTTACCAGATGATCTCCTTTTCGCTGATGACTAATTCACCACATCTTCGAGCTTACGTCCAACGCTGTCTTATTACACGCCGGAGCGGATGTCGCTTTCGGGCAAGGATGTGGTGGCGAGCGTACAGCCGCTGCAGGTCCGCGATAAAGAGGGCGATCATTTCACGCTCGGCGAGGCGAAGCGCGAGAACCTGCAAGCCTTCGATGTCATCCTGTTGCGGCAGGACCCGCCGTTCGATCTGGCCTATATCACCACGACCCACCTGCTCGAACGCATTCATCCGAAAACGCTTGTGGTGAACAATCCGGCTTCCGTGCGCGACGCGCCGGAAAAAATCTTCGTGATGCAGTTCGCCGATCTGATGCCGCCGACACTGATCTCGCGCGACAAAGACGAGATCAATTTGTTCCGCGCAGCGCAGGGCGATGTGGTGTTTAAACCTCTCTATGGCCACGGCGGCGCGGCGGTGTTTCACATCGCGCCCAGGGACATGAATTTCGGCTCGCTTTACGACTTGTTCTCGACAACATTCCGCGAGCCATGGGTGATCCAGAAATTCCTGCCCGAGGTGAAGCACGGCGACAAACGCATCCTGCTGGTCGACGGAGAGTTCGCCGGCGCTGTGAACCGCGTCCCGGCGGAGGACGATCTGCGCTCCAACATGGTGCGCGGCGGCGCGGCGCAGGCGACCGATCTGTCGCCGCGCGAACGCGAAATCTGCGCGCGGCTTGGCCCGGCCTTGCGTGAACAGGGATTGCTGCTGGTCGGCATCGACGTGATCGACGGGCATCTAACCGAGATCAACGTCACGTCCCCGACCGGCATTCGCGCGATTGCAAAACTGGGCGGCCCGGACGTCGCCGCCGCCGTCTGGGATGCGATTGAGAGCAAACGCCGCTGATTTGCGGCGGATCCACCCCAATGTTCCCTTAATGTTCTTGCGTTTCCCGTTTTGTTTGTTAAGGTTCCCCCGCGGCCTGCAAATGCACGCTGCGGGGGCCGCTAATCATGGTTCAGCACGTCTCGACAGTGGCGTTCGAAGGCATCGAGGCCCGCGCGGTCGATGTGCAGGTCCAGGTCGCGCCGGGCCTGCCTGCTTTCACCATTGTCGGCCTGCCCGATAAAGCCGTGTCCGAAGCGCGTGAGCGTGTCCGCTCTGCGCTGATCGCCTCCGGCCTCGCTCTGCCGGCACGGCGCATCACCGTCAATCTCGCCCCCGCCGATCTGCCGAAGGAAGGCAGCCATTACGATCTGCCGATCGCGCTTGGGCTTATGGCTGCGATCGGCGCGATACCGCCTGATGCGCTGTCCGGCTTCACCGTCCTGGGCGAGCTCGGCCTCGATGGATCGATCGCACCGGTCGCCGGTGTTCTGCCGAGCGCGATTGCCGCCAATGCCCGCGACGAGGGGCTGATTTGCCCGGCGGCCTGCGGTGCGGAAGCGGCATGGGCAAGCCCGGAACTCCAGATCATCGCGGCGGCCTCGCTGATTCAGATCGCCAACCATTTCAAAGGCACCCAGGTCCTGTCGCGGCCCGCGCCAAAAATGGCGGAACATCAATCCGCGCTTCTCGATCTGCGCGATATCAAGGGACAAGAGAGTGCCAAGCGTGCGCTGGAGATCGCGGCCGCCGGTGGCCATCACCTTCTGATGATCGGATCGCCCGGCGCGGGAAAATCCATGCTCGCCGCGCGCCTGCCCTCGATCCTGCCGCCGCTCTCGCCGGCCGAACTGCTCGAGATTTCCATGATCGCCTCGGTCGCCGGTGAGATCGAAGGCGGCGCCCTGACCTCACGGCGGCCGTTTCGCGCCCCGCATCATTCCGCCAGCATGGCCGCGCTGACCGGCGGCGGCATGCGCGCCAGGCCCGGCGAGATTTCGCTGGCCCATAATGGCGTGCTGTTCCTTGATGAACTGCCGGAGTTCGACGCGCGCGTGCTGGATTCACTGCGCCAGCCGCTGGAGAATGGCGAGGTCGCGGTCTCACGCGCCAATCATCGCGTCACCTACCCCGCGCGCTTCATGCTGGTGGCGGCGATGAATCCGTGCCGTTGCGGGCACGCTTATGAGCCGGGATATTCCTGCAAGCGCGGCCGTATAGACCGCTGCAGCGCCGATTATCAGGGACGCATCTCGGGACCCTTGATGGACCGTATCGATCTGCGGATCGAAGTGCCCGCTGTTACCGCCGCCGATCTCATTCTGCCGCCGCCCGCTGAAGGATCAAAAGAAGTCGCGGCGCGCGTCGCGGCGGCACGGGCAATCCAGTCTGCCCGTTACGCGATGCTTGGACTGCCGCATGTCCGGACCAACGCGGAGGCACCGGCCGCGATTCTCGAAGAGATTGCGAAGCCCGACGCGCAGGGCCTCGTTCTTTTGCGGGATGCTGCCGAATCGATGCGGCTCTCCGCCCGCGGCTATCATCGCGTCTTGCGGGTGGCGCGCACACTGGCCGATCTCGACGGCGCCGACAAAATCGGCCGGTTGCATTTGGCCGAAGCGCTGTCTTATCGCGTCCTCGCCGAGGACCTGAAGCGCGCGGCATGATCGTCCGCGATATAAACCCGATCGCCATTCGTAAACCCGCCGGTAACATTCCTTCTTTACACTTTGCGAACCATAAGCTCCGTTTTGCGAAGCGGTTTACAGTGTCGAGTGCGTATCATGTTGCAGTCCCGGATTCTGGCGTCGGCTTTCCCCTTGTTGATAATCAGCACGCTTGCCGGCGCGAACCTTATTCCCTCCGCCCAGCCCTGCATCCCGCTCAACGACACGGCGTTTCGTGTTGCTTATGCGCCATGGCAAGCCCAGCAGCACATCGCCTTCACGACCGACCCGAAGCGCGCGAGCGTGCGCGTACAGATCGTCGACAACGCTGAAATCGCGGACTTTTCCGTTATCGACGACATCGACACGCTTGATACCGCGAGCTGTGAGTTGTCCGCACAATCGCGCTATATCGGCATCGCGGCCTCCCCGGCGGCCTCTGAACCGGTGATTTACCTGTCGGATGAGCCGGGTGACTATCGCATCTTCGTGCGTTCAAAAACATTCAGCATCCGCGAGGCCGCCGCGCTTGTCGTCAGCGCCGCACCGGCGCACCCAAAGCTCGCTGACGCGCTATAGGCGCCCTTAACCAACCGTTGACCATATCCGCATCCGCCCCCTTAAAAAACTTCCGCTTCAAGCACTTCGCAAGAATCCGCGAAGCATTCTCTTAACGATGTCGAAATCGCGAGATCGCATTCCGGAGCGGCCGTAGATGTTAAAGACTCTGCGTATCAAAGCCCGCCTGCGCCGTTTTGCCCGGCTTCATCCGCGGGTGAACTTCGCGATCCGTTCGACAGTCATGTTTATGGCCGCGTTTGGCGGCGCTTACGGCTTTCTGTCCGCAAGCCGCTCGGACCGGTCCGGCTACGATCCCAAGGCCTTCGCCATCGGCGCAAGTTTTCTATTCGCTGTCGCATGCGTGGCTTTGGCCATGCTGAGCATGCGGATGCGCTGGCTGCGTCACAAGATGCGCAAGATCGCGCTTCACAACGAGTCTCTGATCGACCGCAATTGGGAATTGAAGGAGGCCGAGGAGCGCGCACGAAACCTGTTTGAATTGCAAAGCGACCTGATCCTTCGGCGCAACGCCGAGGGCCGAATCACTTACGTCAATGAAGCCTGCCGCGCCTTCACGCAAAAGACGCGCAGCGAGCTTCTAGGAACGATGTTCGCATTTGAAGTGCTCGAACAGGGCGACGCCGCGGTGGAGCCCGACGGCACGCGCGTTCATGACCAGCGCATCGCCGGGCCTTTCGGTCCGCGCTGGATCGCGTGGCGCGAGAGCTTCATCCGTCCGGACTCTGGTTCTCCTGCGGAAATCCAATGCGTCGGCCGCGACGTCACCGACCGCGCGGAAACCGAACGCGCGCTCGGCGATGCCCGTGATTATGCCAATGCCGCAAACCGCGCCAAATCGAAATTCCTCGCGACCGCCTCGCACGAAATCCGCACGCCGCTGAACGGCATTATCGGCATGAGCGGACTGCTTCTGGACACGGCGCTCACCCCCGAACAAATCACTTACGCCAAGGCGGCCAAGACCTCCGGCGAAGCGCTGTTATCGCTGATCGAGGAGCTTCTGGATTTCTCGAAGATCGAGGCCGGCAAGATCGATCTCGAACAGCGGCCTTTCCAGATCGGAGCGCTGGTCGAGGAAATCACCGAACTGCTCGCGCCGCGTGCACACGCACGTAATCTTGAAATCGCATCCTATGTCGATGAGCGTCTGCCGCTCGAGGTTGTTGGCGACGCCGCGCGGCTGCGCCAGGTGCTGCTCAATCTTGCCGGTAATGCGATCAAGTTCACGCAAACCGGCGGCGTCGCATTAATCGTCGAGCCCGGCATCTGGCCGAATGAGATCAGTTTTTTGGTGCGTGACACCGGCATCGGAATCGCACCGGATGCGCAGTCGCGCATCTTCCGTGAATTCGAACAGGCCGACGAACAGATCGCTCTCAACTACGGCGGCTCAGGCCTTGGGCTTAGCATCAGTGAGCGAATCGTCCGGCGGATGGGCGGACGCATTGCGCTGGAAAGCGCGCCGGACGAAGGCGCGACATTCGAAGTGTCCGTGCCGCTGAAGGCTTCGGAGACCGCACCTATGCCGGCCTTCGCCGTGCCGGACATGAGCGGCAAGTCCATTCTGCTGGTGGCCCCGCAAACCATCGAGGCCGCACTGATCGCGCGACGGCTGGAGCGCTGGGGAGCGCAGACCTGCAGCGTGTCGGATGTTTCCGTCGCGCAGGCACTGTTGCCGGAGCGATCCTGGCACGCGATCATTGTCGATCACGCGCTCGGTGCAAGCGACGTACAAAGCTTTGGTGCCTCCGCTCTCGCTCACGCGCCGCGCCGTATCGCGATGTTCACACCGGCGCAGCGGCATGATTTGCAGCCCGCCGCAATGACCGCGTTCAACGGCTATCTCGTCAAGCCGCTGCGCGCAGCTTCGCTCGCCGCACGCCTGTCCTACGACGTCGCGTCGCTTGTTCCCGAACCCGACGCAGATTCAGGGGTGTCGCGGCCGCCAGCAGCATCCGACAAAGGTCTTTCGATTCTTGTCGCCGAGGACAACGAGATCAATGCTTTGCTGATGCGCTCGCTGCTCACGCGGCTCGGTCATCACCCGGTCATTGCAGTCAATGGCCAGCAAGCGTTCGAATCGTGGATCGCTGCGCAGACCGCCGGCACGCCGTACGATTTGATTTTGATGGATGTGCAGATGCCCGAACTGGACGGCGTCGCTGCGACAAAGCTGATTCGCGCGCGGGAAACCCAACGCGGTTCGCCCCGCACAAAAATCCTCGCGCTCACCGCAAACACGCTGGTCGAGGATCGTTATGCCTGTTTCGAGGCCGGTATGGATGGCTTTCTCATCAAGCCGCTCGATCGGGACAAGCTGGCCGAGGCGCTCATGGGCGTTGCCTCGTCCCCGCATCTGGCTGCCTGAGCTCGAATTTCATCAAACTGGCGTATCCACAGGACGCATGCGGTTGTCATAAAACCTTATGACGCGCGTGTTTATTGACATCCAAGTGCCGCCTCGATTCGGATCGATATCCGCGGCCGCAAGGATTTCAATGCGTGGGGACGGACACGTTGACCTGAAGACAGGCTTGGACTTGAAGGCAGGCTTGGACTTGAAGCCAAGCCTGAACCTGAAACCAGGCCTGAATTTGAAGCCCCCCGGCTTGATGCAGCAATTTCTCACGCCTCAAATCGCCAAAACCGCGGCGAGCGCAAAGATAGCCGCGAGCGCGGCGGCGACCTGGCTGGTGCCCGGACTGCGACCGCCCGGCGCCCAGCCCCTCCATTCGGCATTCTCCCAACCCGCGACACTCGGCCGCATCGGCCCATTGGAAGTGCGGCTGGCTGAAAAGAAGGGCGACATCAAGCGCGCGCAGAAGCTGCGCTACAAGGTGTTCTACAAAGACGGCACGGCGATCGCCGATGCGGCGACGATGCTGGCACGACGCGACAAGGACACCTTCGACAAGATTTGCGATCACCTGATGGTGGTCGATCAC
>DASWQB010000053.1:0-1604 GCA_036398335.1 Afipia sp.
TGGGCGGCGAATATCGCTCCAAGCCCGACAATCTCGGCATCGCGCGCGAGGACGACTGGTTCGACTTGTTCGCTGCTTATGCCGTCACCCGCAATTTGACGGCGACGGTCGCCTATACCGACCTCGGCTCGATTGCGACCATATCGGATCAGCGCGGCGTCTTCGTCTCGCTTCAAGCCGCTTTCTGATTGGACAGATGCCCATGACCAGCCTGCTTCTCGCTCTCGCCTTGCTTCAGTCGTCCGGTGCGTCAGCGGCGCCAGCGCCCTATTCGGTGCCGGGTGAAGATGCCGTCGATCCCTATGAAGCCTCTGACAAAAATGCCGGTGCCAGACCTTTCGAAGGATCGGGCATGGCCAATGCCTTTCACGGCAAGGATGGCATCCGACGCATTGTCGAGCGCTTTGCCGATCTCAACTATGCCGATCCGGTTATAGCCGAGATTTTCAAGGGCCATGACCGCGTCCGCTTCACCCGAACGGTGTTCGAACAGTTCTGCTACATTCTCAACGCGGGGTGCAGCTACAGCGGGCGTGACATGGCATCCTCGCACAAGGATTTGGGTAGCCAGCAAGGCGACATGAACCGCCTGGTCGAAAATCTGCAGCGCGCGATGGCTGCGGAGAAGGTGTCTTTTCCGGCGCAAAACCGCTTCCTCGCGAAGCTGGCGCCAATGCGCAAGAATGTGGTCACGCGGTGATCTGTCTCACTGTTGGCGGCCTATAGCGGTAATATTCACCGATGCCGGTATTACCTCGACCACGGCTGATTACGCCCCAATTGGGGACATTCGAACGAGAATTTGGTTTCCCAATAGCCGTCATTTGTTCATGTCACTTGGAAATAGGGACAACCATTGCGGAAACTCTCTCCGCTGATCTGGAGTGCGATGCACACCGAACTGGCGGCTCTCAGGATTTCTCCGTCTGACGGCTCAAATAGCGGGAAAGGATATTGTTCCGCGGTCGTACATCAAGACAACTGCCCGGCAGCCAATCAGCCAACAGCCGCTCACGTCATCGACTATTTGCGGATGGGCATGTAGTCGCAGGTAAAGGTCAGCTCGCGCGGTTCGGCATTTGGGGTCAGGTGGATGAACAATTGCTGCGCTCGGCCGGCGTCACTCAACGAGAATGCCTGCTCCGCCTCGTACATCTCGTCCCGGTGAGGCTCGCGCCAGTTTTTGGTCACCTTGAGAGCACGCGCTTTCGCCTTGGTGACAGTGTCGGCAACCACGAACACATTCTTGTGCTGCTCTGAAAACTCGCCCTCGGCATAGCCGCCCAGATTGACGTAGTAGAGGCGCTCCGGACCAACGAAGGGCTCGGCGCTTAGTGTGATATCGTAGCTATCGGCATGCGAGATCTCCGCCCAGCAATCGATATGAAGACTTTTTGGAATGCCCCACCATTGTCGCTGCAACTCGTCATAGGTCTCGGTGATCGAGGGAGCCACGACGAACCGCATATCGTGGAGTTCGATATTTGCGCCGAGCATTTCGCCGCCGACATAGATTGCAAAGAGCTTCATGCTGCCACGGCCGCTTCGTCTGGATTTGGGTCATCGCAGGCATACCTCCCGATCGCGGCTGCCAACTGTTCGGC
>DASWQB010000054.1:0-4524 GCA_036398335.1 Afipia sp.
TGTCCAAATCAGCTTCCCGTGCCCGCCTTGCCGACATCATTCGCGCCCGCTCGTTCGGGCGCGGCGAGATCACGCTGGCCTCCGGGCGCAAGAGCGATTTCTATTTCAATCTTAAACCGACCATGCTTGATCCGGAAGGCGCGGCGCTGCTCGCCGAATTGTCTTTCGACGCACTGAAGGACGACGCCATCGACTACATCGGCGGACTGGAAATGGGAGCGGTGCCGCTCGCCGGCGCCATCGCGCAGCTATCATGGCTTAAGGGCCATCCGATCGCAGCGTTCTTCGTGCGCAAAAAGCCGAAGGATCACGGCGCGCGGCTCGCCGTCGAAGGTCTTGCCAAGGGCGAAACCCTGCAAGGCAAGCGGATCGTCATCGTCGAGGACGTGACGACCACCGGCGGCTCCGCGATCAAGGCAGTCGACGCGGTGCGCGACGCCGGCGGCGAAGTGGTGCTGGTGTTCACCATGCTCGACCGCGACGAAGGCGCTGCGGAAAACTTCAAGGAAGCGGGGCTCGAATTCCGTTCGCTTTATAAAGCGGGCGAGTTTTTGAAGAGCTGAGCGGCGTGAGGGGAATTTTAGCGATCGCTCTGGCGCTCATCGCGATTCCCGCTCCCGCATTCGCCGCCGAAGGTCTCAACGGCGCAAACCTTTCTCTTCTCTGGGTGCTGCCGTTCGTTGGCATTCTGCTGTGCATCGCCACCGGCCCGGTATTTTATCCGCATCTGTGGGAGCGTCACTACGGCAAGTTCGCTGCGTTCTGGGCCACGATCGTCGTCACAGCACTGTTGCTTAACGCGCCAACCGATGCCGTCATCACCGCGCTCGCGCATACCGCACTGCTCGAATACATGCCGTTCATCCTGTTGCTGCTGACGCTGTTCACGGTCGCGGGCGGCATCTACCTCGAGGGCAATCTGCCGGGCAGCGTGTTTACCAATACGATTCTGCTTGCCGCCGGGGCGGTGCTGGCCAGCCTCGTTGGCACCACCGGCGCGGCGATGATCCTGATACGCCCGCTGATCCGCGCCAATGACGAGCGCAAATACAACGCGCATGTCGTCGTGTTTTTTATTTTCCTCGTTGCCAATATCGGCGGCGCGCTATCCCCGCTCGGCGACCCGCCTTTGTTCATCGGCTTTCTGAAGGGCGTCGATTTTTTCTGGACCACGGCGCATCTTTTATATGAAACGCTTTTCGTCGGCGGCATTGTGCTGGCCGTGTTTGTCGTGGTCGATTTGTTTTTTCATTATCGTGAGGGACGGTTTGGCGGGGTGAAGGATCCGACGCCGGACTCACCGATGAAACTCCACGGCAAGGTCAACATCCTGCTGATCTGCGTCGTCGTCGCGGCCATCCTGATGAGCGCGCAGTGGAAACCCGGCGTGGCGTTTTACATTGCTGGCGTCGAACTTCAGCTGCAGGACCTTTCGCGCGATGTGATTTTCATTCTGGTGACGCTCTGGTCGCTGGCGCTGACGCGCAAGCAGCACCGCGCGGCCAACGGCTTTTCGTGGGGGCCGATCCGGGAGGTCGCGATCCTGTTCGCCGGCATCTTCATCTGCATCGTGCCGGTGATGGCGATGTTGCAGGCGGGCGCGAACGGCCCGTTCGCGGCGCTGCTTGGCCTGGTCACCCGCGCTGACGGCACTCCCAGTCCCGCCGCTTATTTCTGGCTGACGGGCGCGCTGTCATCCTTCCTCGACAACGCGCCGACCTATCTGGTGTTCTTCCAGCTTGCGGGCGGAGAGCCGCACACTCTGATGAATGCGCAGGCCGCGACGCTGGCGGCGATTTCGTCGGGCGCGGTTTACATGGGCGCCAACACCTATATCGGCAACGCACCGAATTTCATGGTCTATGCCATCGCGCGGCAGGCCGGCGTGAGGATGCCGGGTTTCTTCGGTTACATGGTCTGGTCGGCGCTGGTACTGATCCCGACATTCGTGCTGACGACGTTTGTGTTTTTTAAATAGGCTTTTTTGAATAAATCCACCGCTCGCAACGCGCGTCTTTTGCCGCGAAGGACCGCCTCCTAACCCCGTGTTTACCATCGCGCCTTAAAGTGAACCGTGCCGCGGTTCGTCGGCGGCGGGGTCGTGTTGCGTGAGCGGAGTGGTGGCGTTGCGTAAAAAATTGCGTATTTCGCGCATGCGGCACCGCATGACGCTTGTGTCCGCCATACTGCTGGCCACCCCCTTGGCGCTTGCACCGCAATCAGCATCCGCCGGCTTTTTCGACTTCCTGTTCGGCGGCGATCAATCCACACAAACGCGGCCCGCGCAGCAGCCCGACGCCTTCACCGATCCGATGGCCAATCCAGCCCCCTCCGGGCCGGTGATATCCTCGGCCGGAGGGCGCTTCGCATCCTATTGCGTGCGGACCTGCGACGGAAAATTCTTCCCGCTGTCGGCGCGCTCGGGCGTAACACCAGCTCAGATGTGCCAGTCCTTCTGCCCGGCGAGCGCGACCAAAATCTATTCCGGAAATGGCATCGACAATGCCGTGGGCGCCAATGGCGAACGGTATGCCGATTTGCCGAACGCCTTCGCCTATCGCAAGGCGCTGCGGGCGGACTGCACCTGCAACGGCCGCGATCCGGCGGGCCTCGCGCCGGTCGATCTGTCGCTCGACACAACGCTGCGTCCGGGCGATGTGGTCGCGACCGCAAACGGACTGGTGGCTTATTCGGGCGTGCGCGTCGGCAATGCCCAGACCGCCGAATTTACGCCGGTCGCCAATTATCCCGGCCTCACCGCCGATGTGCGCGCCAGGCTGGGCGAGATGAAAGTAACGCCGGTCAGCGCCGACATCGCGGACGACAGCGGCGCGGACACCACCGGCTCGCTCCCGCTGTCTTATGCGCCGGCAGGCAATGTGCCTTCTGCCGCGCCTGCGATTGACGCGGCGGGCACCAAACGGGCGGATGCGATGGCGTCATCCCCGAGCACGCAGACGCGTCCCAATCGTCCACCGCGCTAAGTTTTTGTCGTCACGGCATATCGCCATTGGCGGGGATAGCCGTTCACAAAACCGCGTCACTTCGCTCGCCTGTGGCACCTAATCCATCTTCTTCACGACATGCATTATGAAAAGTGATGGATACCCGGATCAAGTCCGGGCATGACAGTTCAGAAAACTAACTCACTAGCGGCTGACGATCACGCCGATCACGTTCGGCGAGGACAGATATTTCTCTTCCCAATCGAGTCGCGCCTTCGCTTTGTTCTCCGGCGTGAGCATTGCGCGCTTCTCGGCCAGAATCATCCAGCAATAGCCCCACCAGTCGGTGAGAATGCCGCCGTCATCGACGAGGTCGTAGCCCTGCTCGGCCGCGAAGATACGCGCCCGCGCCTCATCCAGCGTGTCGAGGAATTCGTGATCTTCGCCGCTGAACATGTCGTCGCTCAGATCGTCCATGGTGTAGCCCCACACCGACAGGCAGACGGCGTTGAACTCCCGGTCGATGTGATCGTCATCCACCATCCGGCGGCGAGAAGCCGCATGCAGGCGGGTCAGCGTGCGGGCGAAATCAGCGATGCGCGTCAGCGCATGGGTGTCGAAAGCGATGCTGGACATGGGTGTCCCCAAATCTGGTTCTCATGCATGCCGTCGGACCCTAGATATGGTGACGGCACGCTCCGAATCACAATGATATATCAATGACTTGTGAAAGTGTTCTTAATTTGTTCCAGAGCGCAATTTTTTAGAAGGATGATTCGACGCCCTTCATTCAGCCCCGAAAATCGATGCTGCGCAGAATGAGACCCGGCGGATTACCCTCAAACTCCGAATCGAGAAACTTCCGTGCCGCGCGGGTTTCAATCGAGCTTCTCAACCGCAGGAACTGTGCCTCGCGCTGGCCCGACTTTGTTCCGGCCGATCCCTCAAGATCGTCCATCGCTGCCGTGCTGATGGCGCAGGGCACAGCCACGTCGTCATTCATCATCGTGAAAAGCACGACCATCCGGTCAAAATCGTAAGACGTGAACGCGCCTGGGGTGAGCGCCATCGTGACCATCCTTGCTGGAGCGGTGAGATAAAAAGGCCGCTCGTGAGCGGCCTTTCGTGTTTTCATAAACCGCGCGCGCGGCGATTATTCCGCCGCCTGCTTCACGTCTGGCGCGGCGGCAAGCACGTCGGCATCGACGGTGCTCTCAAACTTGGCGAAGTTTTTCTGGAACATGACGACAAGATTGCGCGCGGTCTTGTCGAACTCTGCCTTGTCCTTCCAGGTGTTGACCGGATCGAGGATCTCATCCGGCACGCCGGGCAGCGAGGTCGGCACCGCGAAGCCGAAATAAGGATCGGTGCGGAAGTTGACGTTGCGCAGCGATCCGTCAAGGGCTGCGGTAAGCAGCGCGCGCGTCACCTTGATCGGCATGCGGCTGCCGACGCCGTATTTGCCGCCGGTCCAGCCGGTGTTCACCAGCCAGCAGTCGACGTTATGTTTGGCTACAAGATCGCGCAGCATCCGGCCATATTCAGCCGGATCGCGGGGCAGAAACGGCGCGCCGAAGCA
>DASWQB010000055.1:0-17000 GCA_036398335.1 Afipia sp.
CCGCGATACAGTGAAAGGAATAGTCCCTGACTGCATCTGTGTTGTCCCGGGCGGGTACGTCATCGCCGCCCCTCGCTGTCCTCGCGGCGCGACCTGACGCCGAAGAGACACTGCACCTGATCCTCTCCCGCCTTGACGACATGAAGGCGGAAGAAACGGTCACCATCGACCTTCGCGGCAAATCCTCCATCACCGACTACATGATCGTCACGACCGGACGGGTAAACCGCCATGTCGGCGCGATCGCGGAGAATGTCGCAAAAGGTCTGAAGGAGAGCGGGATCCATGCGCCCCACGTCGAAGGCTTTCCCAATTGCGATTGGGTGTTGATCGATTCGGGCGACGTGATCGTTCACGTGTTCAGGCCCGAAGTTCGCGAGTTCTACAATCTTGAAAAGATGTGGACCTCGTCGGACAAGGCGGCGAAGGCGCGCTAAAGGCGCCTTCCCGAAAGTCGTCAGGCTTCGACGCGCGGCGTATCAAAGCGCGCGTCCGCATGATAGCTGTCGCTCATGCGCATTCTCGTCATTGCCATCGGCCGCCTGAAACAGGGGCCGGAACGCGAACTGGCCGACCGCTATAAAGCCCGGTTCGAGGACATCGGCCGCAAACTCGGGTTTCGCGGTCTTGAGATTCATGAGATCGCCGAAAGCCGGCACAGCGACATCAAGGCCAGAATCGCCGAGGAAGCCGCAGCGATCGCGGCATTGGTGCCCGAAAAATCCATCCTGATCGCGCTTGACGAGGGCGGCGAGAATATCGACAGCGCGGCGCTGGCACGTCATCTTGGCCGCTGGCGTGACGACTCCTTACCGGGCGCAGCGTTCGTGATCGGCGGCGCGGACGGACTTTCGCCGGAATTGAGGCGCAAGGCAAAACTCGTTCTGGCGTTCGGCAAGGCGACATGGCCGCACCAGATCGTTCGCATCATGCTGCTTGAACAAATTTACCGGGCTGCCACCATTCTGTCGGGGCACCCTTACCACCGCGCATAGACGGGGCGTTTTGGCGAAAAAACCATATATCATCGCAGCGGTATTGACGCTCGGCGTGTGGGCGGCGGGCATTGCGCCTGCGCCCGCACAAGTTGCCACGGTGCAAGCGCCCGACGCTGACGCGATCAAGCAGCGCGCGCAGGAACTGGAAGCCGCACGCCAGCAGCGCAAATCCGCCGACGATGCCGCGGCGAAGTTGAAAGCCGATATCGCGGCGATCGGACAGGACCGCACCAAACTCAATCAGCAACTGATCGACATCGCGGGGCGCGTGCGCGGCATCGAGGCCAGCATCGCAGATACCGAAGGCCGGCTGCGGCCGCTCGACACCCGCGAACAGCAGCTTCGCGCCTCACTCGATTCCCGCCGTGGTGAAATCGCCGAGGTGCTCGCCGCGCTCCAGCGCGCCGGACGCCGCGCTCCGCCGGCATTGTTCGTGCGGCCGGAAGACGCCTTGCAATCGCTGCGTACAGCGATGCTGCTTGGTTCGGTTGTCCCGGAGATGCGCGGGCGCGCCAATGCCATCGTCAGCAATATCAGCGACCTTCTGACTCTGCGGAAAAACATTTCGGAGGAACGCGACCGACTCGCGTCCGACCGCGACAGATTAAACAGCGACAGCACCCGCCTCGCGGCACTGGTGCAGGAGCGGCAAAAAAATCAGGCTGACGCCGAGCGCGACATGAAGGCGGAGCAGCAGCGGGCGGTGACATTGGCCCGGCAGGCGGACGACCTCCAAAGCCTGATCGCCAAAATGGAGCAGGATGTCCAGAGCGCCGCCAAGGCGGCCGCCGCGGCCGAATTGAAAGGCACGCCCGCCTCCTTGGGCGGGAAACCCGATTTCGGGGCCCTGAAAGACCCCGGCCGGCTCAGCCCGGCCATTGCTTTCGCTTCGGCCAAAAAGCTTCTCCCGCTGCCGGTTAACGGATTAAAGATTCGCAATTTTGGCGGTTCCGACGGCAATGGCGGTCAGGAAAAGGGAATTTCCATCGCCACGAGACCCGGTGCGCAGGTCACAACCCCGTGTGATGGCTGGGTTGTTTACGCCGGACCCTTCCGAAGCTACGGTCAACTCTTGATCCTGAATGCAGGCGGCGGGTATCATGTGCTAATCGCCGGTATGGAACGTATTTCGGTCAACATTGGACAGTTTGTTCTGACAGGCGAGCCGGTGGCTACGATGGGGACCCAATCCCAAGTGGCATCGATTTTGGCGGCACCTTCGAGCCAGCCCGTGCTTTACATCGAGTTCCGTAAGGACGGCACTCCAATCGATCCAGGTCCATGGTGGGCCGCAAGTGAAGGCGAAAAGGTTCGCGGATGATGCGCAAGACTTCTCTCATTCTTCTCAGCGCCGCGGCAGGCGCCGCAGCGACCCTCTTCCTCACGCAGCCTCGCGCGTCGCTCATGGGCTCGACCGCGCGCGCCGCCGCTGCCGATACTTATCGCCAGCTCAATTTGTTCGGCGACGTGTTCGACCGCGTGCGCAGCGACTATGTCGAAAAGCCGGATGACAGCAAGCTCGTCGAGTCCGCGATCAGCGGCATGCTCACGGGTCTCGATCCGCATTCCAGCTACATGGATGCGAAGAGCTTCAAGGACATGCAGGTGCAGACCCGCGGCGAGTTCGGCGGTCTCGGCATCGAGGTGACGATGGAAGACGGCCTGATCAAGGTGGTCTCGCCGATCGACGAGACGCCCGCCTCAAAGGCTGGCATCCTCGCCAACGACATCATCACCAATCTCGACGACGAAGCCGTACAGGGCCTCACCCTCAATCAGGCCGTCGAAAAGATGCGCGGCCCGGTCAACACCAAGATCCGGCTGAAGATCGTTCGCAAGGGGCAGGACAAGCCGATCGATGTCACTTTGACCCGCGACAACATCCGCGTTCGCGCGGTGCGTGCGCGCGTCGAGGCCGACGATATCGCCTACATCCGCATTACCTCGTTCAACGAGCAGACCACCGAGGGCCTGAAGAAGGAGATGGCCAATCTCCAGCAGCAGATCGGCGAGTCCAAGATCAAGGGCTACATCATCGATCTGCGCAATAATCCCGGTGGATTGCTGGAAGAGGCCGTGTCGGTGTCCGACGCGTTTCTCGATCGCGGCGAGATCGTCTCAACCCGCGGCCGCAACGCCGAGGAAACCCAGCGTCGCACCGCCAAGCCAGGCGATCTGGCCAAGGGCAAGCCGGTGATCGTTCTCATCAACGGCGGGTCGGCCTCTGCCTCTGAAATCGTTGCCGGCGCGTTGCAGGACCACAAGCGCGCCACCCTGGTCGGCACCCGCTCGTTCGGCAAGGGCTCGGTCCAGACCATCATCCCGCTGGGTTCCGGTAATGGCGCCCTTCGCCTGACCACCGCGCGCTATTTCACGCCGTCGGGCAAGTCGATCCAGGCCAAGGGCATCATCCCGGACATCGAGGTCCAGCAGGACGTTCCGGACGAGTTGAAGTCACGGACCGATACCAAGGGCGAAGCTTCGCTGCGCGGCCATCTGAAAGCCGAAGGCCAGGAAGAAACCGGCTCGCAATCCTACGTGCCGCCGGACGCCAAGGACGACAAGGCGCTGAAGATGGCCGACGATCTGCTTCACGGAATCAAGCAGAGCGTCTCCACGGCGCCTGCGACTCCGGATAAGGGCGGCAAGGCCGCGAACTAAAGCAGCTCGTTCGCGAAGGATATTGAAGGGCGGTCTTCGGACCGCCCTTTTTTACTGCTGAGCGCATTTTTCATTCACGACCGAGCCGGAGCAGCACATGACATCTGAAATGGGAAAAATGATCGCAGGTGAACTTTATATGCCGAACGATCCAAAAATCGCCGCCGAGCTCAATGCGAACCAGATATGGCTCGCACGATATAATGCGTTGCTGAACAGGCCGAATGGGGAGCGTCTTGACGTGTTGCGCGAACGGTTGGGTGCGGTTGGGGATCATTGCGATGTGAGACCACCGTTTCATTGCGATTATGGTTTCAACATCCGGCTCGGCACCGGCGTATTCTTCAACTTCAATTGCGTGATTCTCGACGTGACGACAGTCACGGTCGGTGACCGGACCCAGATCGGCCCTGCCGTACAGATTTATGCGGCAGATCATCCGCGCGATGCGGATCAGCGGCGCAAAGGGCTGGAATTCGCACGCCCGGTCCGAATTGGTTCCGATGTCTGGATCGGAGGAGGGGCAATCATCTTGCCCGGCGTCACCATCGGCGACGGCGCGATCATCGGCGCAGGAAGCGTTGTGACCCGCGACGTGGCCTCAACCGCGACGGTCGTCGGCAATCCCGCGAGGCCGGTGTCGGTCCGGCCCTGAGACGAATCCGTCCGACAAGCCAAGGTCGCGTCGGCCTTACGGTCCCTCCGTGATAGGATTCGGTCGATGATTCGCGAAAGTCATGGCCGTGACCGATGATCTGAGCGCGCCGCTCGGGCAGAGCGTAGAGCGAAAAAAACGTTTCCGTCTCCCGTTCACAGCGCCGCAAGTCATTGCAGCGGCTCTTGGCCTGTTTCTGCTGCTGTTTCTGTGCTTTGCGCTGTTCAATGACAATCCGTTCGGCGGCGAACCGATGGCTCGCGTGGCCTATGATCCAACAAGCCTTCCCGGCGAGAAACCGCAGGCGGCCCCCTCAAAACAAGCGCCGATCGTGGCAACCCAGTCACCGGCGTCGAAAACCGTCACCATCATCGACGGTTCGAGCGGCCAGCGCCGCGAAATGCCGATCGGCGCTGGCGGCGATACGACATCGGACACCACAAGCACCGAACCGGCCGTGGCCATCGCCGGCATCAACCAAAAGCTGCTGGAGAGTTCACGTTACGGCATGATCCCGGTCGCCGCTGACGGCCTCAAGCCGTTCCGTGCGTATGCTGCGGGCGGCGATGTACTGCGTGCCCGCGCCGCTGCGATGCCCAGCATTGCTGTTGTCATCACGGGTCTCGGCGTCGGCGCCGCGAAAACCAATGACGCAATCATGAAACTGCCCGCTTCTGTGACGCTCGCCTTCACGCCATACGGCTCGGATCCCGCCAAGCTGGTCGGGCAGGCGCGCGCGCAGAAGCATGAAGTGCTGCTGCAAATCCCGATGGAGCCGTTCGATTATCCCGACAACGATCCCGGCCCCCAAACGCTGCTGACATCACTGCCGGCGGACCAGAACATCGACCGCCTGATGTGGCATATGAGCCGTTTCCAGGGCTATGTCGGCCTCGCCAACTTTATGGGCTCGCGTTTCGTCGTCACCGAGGCCGCGTTGCAGCCCATCATCAAGGAAGCCGCGCGGCGCGGGCTCGGCTATCTCGATGACGGCTCCGCGCCGCGCAGCGCCGCGGGACCCGCCGCGGACGCGCAGGCCATGCCGTTCGCCAAGGCCGACGTCACCATAGACGCCGTGCCGACCGCCGCCGAGATCGACAGGGCGCTGGCCCGGCTGGAGGGCATCGCGCGCGAGCATGGCGCGGCGGTCGGTGTGGCTTCGGCATTGCCGGTCTCGATCGAACGAATCGGTTCATGGGCGCGGCAGCTCGAAAGCCGCGGTATTCTTCTGGTGCCGTTGACAACGGCGATGATGAAACCAAAATCAAGCTAATGGAGTGGATTTGACATGCGCGGCCCTGCTGGCAGCGGCCTCTCAAAGCGATGTCAAATCCAAACTCCAGTAGAACCTTATATTAGCCAGTGGTCCGTCGATTCCGACATTCGCAATGATGCCTGCTGAAACGCGATGAGAATGTTAGAACCGGACCGCTAGAATACACCTCCGGGCTGGCCGCAGGACCGGCCCTGAGGTGGCGAAAAAAGGCTTGATACAATGACCCGCTACGACGACCTGCCCTACCGGACCTGCGTCGGCATGATGCTCATCAACCGCGAGGGGCTGGTGTTCATCGGCCGGCGTGTCGGCGGACCTGAACATGTCGATCAGGCTCATGTCTGGCAGATGCCGCAAGGCGGCGTGGATAATGGCGAGGATTACTGGAAAGCCGCCAAGCGTGAGCTTTACGAGGAAACCAATGCGCGTTCGGTGGAAAAGCTCGCCGAAGTGCCCGAATGGCTGATCTACGACATTCCCCGCACCATCGCGGGCCGCGCTTGGAAGGGCCGCTATCGCGGGCAGAAGCAGAAATGGTACGCGGTGCGCTTCACCGGCAAGGACAGCGAGATCGATGTCGCCGCGCCGGCCGGCCACAAGGCGGAATTCACCGAATGGCGCTGGGAGCCGATGCAGAACCTTCCGGAACTTGTCGTGCCTTTTAAACGGCCGGTCTATGAGCGCGTGGTCGAGGAATTCTCCAAATTCGCGGCAAAATAGCGCGAACATCGGAATGTTAAAAAAGCCCCGCTGAGCGGGGCTTTTTTGAATCCGAGACGATTTTCTTCAGTGCATACCAGTGGATGTGATCTGCTGCTGGATCACCTTGAAATGATCGAGCCGCGAAATCGCGCGATCCAGCGCATTGCCCGGCTCCTCGTCTTTCAGGTTCTCTTCCATTTCCGCGATCTGATTGGCGAATGCGATTTTGTCGAGTTCAGCCAGCGACGTTGCGGTATCAGCCAGAACGGTAAGTCCCTTCTCCGACACTTCCGCAAGACCGCCGAGCACGATAATTTTTTCATGCTTGCCGTTCACCGTGACGGTCATGACGCCGGGGCGAACGGTCGCGACTAGCGGCGAGTGACCGGCCAGCACGCCGAAATCGCCTTCGGCGCCTGGAACATCGACTTGCTCGACTTCGCCGGAAAATACGATCTTTTCCGGCGAGACCAGATCGAGGTGAAAGGTATTGGCCATTTCGCTTACGCCGCTTCCGCTGCGAGCTTCTTGCCCTTCTCGACAGCCTCTTCGATATTGCCGACCATGTAGAACGCTGCTTCCGGCAGATGGTCGTACTTGCCTTCGCAAAGGCCCTTGAAGCCCTTGATGGTGTCGGCGAGATCGACGAACTTGCCCGGCGAGCCGGTGAAGATTTCAGCGACGAAGAACGGCTGCGACAGGAACCGCTCGACCTTACGGGCGCGCGCCACCGTCAGCTTGTCCTCTTCGGACAATTCGTCCATGCCCAGAATGGCGATGATGTCCTGCAGCGATTTGTAACGCTGAAGAATCTGCTGAACCTGACGTGCCGTCTGGTAATGCTCGTCGCCAACGATCAGCGGCGAGAGCATGCGCGAAGTCGAGTCGAGCGGATCGACCGCCGGATAGATGCCCTTTTCCGAGATCGCGCGGTTGAGCACGGTCGTCGCGTCCAAATGCGCGAACGAGGTCGCAGGCGCCGGGTCGGTCAAGTCGTCGGCCGGAACGTAAATCGCCTGCACGGAGGTGATCGAACCCTTGGTCGTGGTGGTGATGCGCTCCTGCAGCGCGCCCATGTCGGTGGCGAGCGTCGGCTGATAGCCCACCGCCGAAGGAATGCGGCCGAGCAGAGCCGACACTTCCGAGCCGGCCTGCGTGAAGCGGAAGATGTTGTCGACGAAGAACAGCACGTCCTGTCCCTGATCGCGGAAATGCTCCGCGACGGTCAGACCCGTGAGGCCAACGCGGGCGCGCGCGCCCGGAGGCTCGTTCATCTGGCCGTACACCAGCGCGCATTTTGAACCTTCGCCGCCGCCCTCTTTGTTGACGCCGGATTCGATGAATTCGTGATAAAGGTCGTTGCCTTCGCGCGTGCGCTCGCCGACGCCGGCGAACACCGAATAGCCGCCGTGCGCTTTCGCGACGTTGTTGATGAGTTCCTGAATCAGCACGGTCTTGCCGACGCCGGCGCCGCCGAACAGGCCGATCTTGCCGCCCTTTGCGTAAGGCGCGAGCAGATCGACAACCTTGATGCCGGTGACGAGAATTTCAGCTTCCGTCGACTGTTCGGTATAGGCTGGCGCTTCCTGATGGATGGCGCGTGTCGCTTCGGCCTTGACCGGACCCTGCTCATCGACCGGCTCGCCGATCACGTTCATGATGCGGCCGAGCGTGCCGGGACCGACCGGCACCTTGATCGGCGCGCCGGTGTCGGTGACTTCCTGACCGCGCACCAGACCCTCGGTGGTGTCCATCGCGATCGCGCGCACCGTCGATTCGCCCAGATGCTGCGCGACTTCGAACACCAGTCGGTTACCGTTGTTCTTGGTCTCGATCGCATTGAGAATCGCCGGCAGATAGCCGTCGAATTTGACGTCGACGACGGCGCCGATCACCTGGGTGATGCGTCCGGTCTGGTTGGCGGGTGCAGCCATGGAAACTCTCTCCTAAAAGTCTGAACTTAGATGGCGGTCAGCTTGACAGGCACATTGCCTTTGGTCGCCTTCGAATAGGGGCAAATGGTGTGAGCGTCTTCGATGAGCGCCTGAAGCTTGTCCTTGTCTGCGCCCGGCAGGGCCACCTTCAATTCAGCCGCAAGCGAGAAAGCGCCGTCATTGACGTTGAGCGTGACTTCGCAGGTCACCTTGGCGGCCTGGCCGTCGAGACCGTGCTTCTTGGCGAGAACGAGGATCGCCTGACCGAAACAGGACGACCAGCCGAGCGCGAACAACTGCTCGGGATTGTGGCCGTCACCGGCTCCGCCGAGATCTTTAGGCAGCGCCATCGCCAATGCGAGACCGCCATTTTCGAGGACCGCACGTCCGTTGCGGCCGCCTGACGTCGTCGCTTTCGTCGTATAAGACATCGCGTCTCTCCTCAGATTGCCTCGGCGCCGGAGATGATTTCGATCAGCTCTTTCGTAATCATCGCCTGGCGTGTGCGGTTATAGATCAGGGTCTGCTTGCGGATCATGTCGCCCGCGTTGCGCGTGGCGTTGTCCATCGCGCTCATCTGCGCGCCATAGAACGACGCGTTGTTCTCGAGCAGTGCGCGGAAGATCTGGATCGCCAGATTGCGCGGCAACAGATCGGTGAGAATCTCGTCTTCGGCAGGCTCGTAATCGTAAACAGATGTTGCGCCGCTCGCGGCTTCTTTCGCCTCGATCACCAGCGGGATGATCTGCTGCGCGGTCGGCACCTGCGCGATCACAGATTTGAAGTGCGCGTAGAACAACGTGCAGACATCGAACTCGCCGGCATCGAACAGCGCGATAATCTTTTTCGCGATGTCCTCGGCGTTCTTGTAGCCGAGAACCTTCACCGAGCGCAGTTCGACGTGATCGACGATCTGCTTGTCGAACTGGCGGCGGAGCTGCTCGTACCCCTTGCGGCCGACGCAGAAGAATTTGACCTCTTTGCCCTGATTGAGCAACGACAGCGCACGCTCGCGGGCGAGACGCACGATGGATGAATTGAACGCGCCGGACAGGCCGCGCTCGCCGGTGCAGACCAGCAGCAAATGCACCTTGTCGTTACCGGTGCCGGCAAGCAGCTGCGGCGCAGAACCCGAACCGGAGGCCGCGCCCGCGATATTGGAAATCACCGTGTCCATGCGCTCGGCATAAGGACGCGCGGCTTCGGCCGCGGTCTGCGCACGGCGCAGCTTCGACGCAGCGACCATCTGCATGGCCTTGGTGATCTTTTGCGTCGCCTTGGTGGAGGCGATGCGGACACGCATGTCCTTCAGAGACGCCATTTTTTATCTCATCCTGACGATCCAACATCTGATTGGATCGAAAATCCCTCTTTTGTCATGCCCGGCCTTGGTGCCGGGCATGACGCAATCGATCAAGCAAACGTCTTGGCAAATCCCTCGACCGCGCTTTTCAGCTTGGCGGCGGAATCATCCGACAGGTCGCGGCTGTCGCGGATCGCGTTGAGCAAATCCGAATGCTTGCCGCGCAGCAGCGACAACAGACCGTCCTCGAACGCACGCACCTTGTTGACGGGCAGCGCATCGAGGTAGCCGTTGGTGCCGGCCCAGATCACGGCGACCTGCTCTTCCATTTTCAGCGGCGAGAACTGCGGTTGCTTCAGGAGCTCAGTGAGGCGCGAGCCGCGTGCCAGAAGACGCTGCGTCGAGGCATCGAGGTCGGAGCCGAACTGCGCGAACGCCGCCATTTCGCGGTACTGCGCCAGTTCGCCCTTGATCTTGCCGGCCACTTTTTTCATCGCCTTGGTCTGCGCGGCCGATCCGACGCGCGACACCGACAGGCCGACGTTCACCGCCGGGCGGATGCCCTGGAAGAACAGATCGGTTTCGAGGAAGATCTGACCGTCGGTGATCGAAATCACGTTGGTCGGAATGTAGGCCGACACGTCGTTGGCCTGCGTCTCGATGACGGGCAGCGCGGTCAGTGAACCGCTGCCATGATCGGCGTTGAGCTTGGCGGAGCGCTCAAGCAGACGCGAATGCAGATAGAACACGTCGCCGGGATAGGCTTCGCGGCCCGGCGGGCGGCGCAGCAACAGCGACATCTGACGATAGGCGACGGCCTGCTTGGACAAATCGTCATAGATGATGACGGCGTGCATGCCGTTGTCGCGGAAATACTCGCCCATGGTGCAGCCGGTGAACGGCGCAAGATACTGCATCGGCGCCGGATCGGAGGCGGTGGCGGCGACGACGATGGAATATTCAAGCGCGCCCTGCTCTTCGAGCACTTTCACGAACTGCGCGACGGTCGATCGCTTCTGGCCGATCGCGACATACACGCAATACAGTTTGAGGTTTTCGTCCGGCTGCGCGTTGAGCGGCTTCTGGTTGAGAATGGTATCGAGCGCGATCGCGGTCTTGCCGGTCTGGCGGTCTCCGATGATCAGCTCGCGCTGACCACGGCCAACCGGGATCAAGGCGTCGATGGCCTTAAGGCCCGTCGCCATCGGCTCGTTCACCGACTTGCGTGGAATGATGCCCGGCGCCTTGACGTCGACGCGCTTGCGTTCGGTCGCCTGGATCGGACCCTTGCCATCGATCGGATTTCCGAGCGCGTCAACGACACGGCCGAGCAAACCCTTGCCGACCGGCGTATCGACGATGGCGCGGGTGCGCTTGACGGTCTGGCCTTCCTTGATCTCACGGTCGGCGCCGAAAATAACGATGCCGACATTGTCGCTTTCAAGGTTCAGCGCCATGCCGCGCGTGCCGTTCTCGAACTCGACCATTTCGCCGGCCTGAACGTTGTCGAGGCCATAGACGCGGGCAATGCCGTCGCCGACGGAGAGAACCTGACCGACTTCGGAAACTTCGGCTTCCTGGCCGAAATTCTTGATCTGGTCCTTGAGGATTGCGGAAATTTCCGCGGCGCGGATGTCCATCAGCCTGCCTCTTTCATCGCGTGCTTGATCGAATTGAGTTTGGTGCGAAGCGAGCTATCCACCATGCGGCTGCCGAGCTTGACGACAAGCCCGCCGATGATGGACGGATCGATCTTCACGTTGAGGGTGACGTCCTTGCCCGACACTGACTTCAGCGCGGCCTTGAGAGCGTCGAGATTCTTGTCACTGAGCTTTTCCGCGACGGTAACGTCGGCGGTGGCTTCGCCCTTGAACCGGGCAACCAGCGCACCGAAGGCACGGATCACGTCGCTCACGACGAAAAGGCGGCGATTGGCCGTCAGGACTTGCAGGAAATTGGCGGCAACGCCCTTGATGCCGGCCTTGTCGAGGATGGCGGCAAGCGCCTTGCCCTGCGCTTCGGCGGTAAAGACCGGGCTGCGCACAAGACGCACGAGGTCCGGACTGTCATTTAAAAGGGCGGAAAACTTGTCGAGATCGGACTTCACCGCGTCGACGGATTTGGAATCGCGCGCCAATTCGAACAGGGCCGTTGCATAACGACCGGATACGCCCGAAACCGATGGATCTTCAGTTGCCACGAAACGCTCATCTGCTGTCGAAAATTCCAGATAAATTTCAAGGAAAAATAATCGCCAAAACACAGTGTCGTGATTGACACCAAGCGATCCAAGTCCTTGAGATTCAAGCTGGACTTCGATTTTTGGCCGGAGACAATGTGTCCAGCGCCCTAAAATCGCGGGTTTGCTAACATAGCGCGCGAGCAGGTGCAATATGACGGTGCCTGCCAATCGACGCGGATGTTTAGCCGCAGAGCCACACCAATCAACCCGCCTGCGCCGGAGAACGCAGCCCCTCTATAACGTGCTCTGGCGCTCCATACGGGTCAAGCGCGGCGATGGCGTCGCTCCCGCACCGATCCGGTTACCAAGTGGTAAATGCGCCCTGCGATTGCCCAGAGATGAATCATCTCGCCTGCAGAATAAGCATAACACCATGAAATAACTTAGAAATTTTAATCTAAGTGATTGTCCCGATCAGGCGAATCACGGATGTTTGCTGCATCGCAATTTCGCGAGTCGCGAAGGCAATGTTGCCGATGCGGGGCTTTTTCCGTTAGCGGAATTTCACAGCGGGTGAGCAATGGCGCTGCCTCTATCGATGCCGTCGGCGACTTCCAAAACCGACACCAAGACCACGGTGACCCTTTCCGACCTGATCCAGCTCACCAACGGATTAAGCGCCACCACGGCGGAAAAAATCAGCAGTATCCAGAAGATCACCGGCTCGCTGCGGATGCTTGCCCTGAACGCCATGATCGAAAGCGCGCGCGCCGGGGCGCAGGGACGCGGATTTTCGGTGGTCGCCACCGAAGTGCGCGAGATCGCCGGCAGCGTGGGCATTATCTCCGAGCAATTGCAGCAGGAACTGGCAACACAAATCGAGGATTTGAGCGAGTGCACGAAATCCATGGCGAATGCCGCGCTTGGCAGCCGCATGGTCGATCTTGCACTCAATGCCATCGAAATTATCGACCGCAATCTTTACGAGCGCACCTGCGACGTTCGCTGGTGGGCGACCGACAGCGCCCTGGTGGATTGTGCAGCCGACGTAACGCCTGAATCCGTCGCCTATGCCTCGAAGCGACTGGGCGTGATCCTCAACGCCTACACGGTTTATCTCGACCTGTGGCTATGCGACCTCAACGGCAAGGTCATCGCCAACGGACGTCCCGGCCTTTACAACGTCGAGGGCTTGGATGTCTCCCGCGAGCCGTGGTTCGTCCAGGCCTCGCGCCTGCCCTCGGGCGACGAATATGCCGTCGCCGACATCAGCGAGTGCCGGGGACTGAACGGCGCGGAAGTCGCAACCTATGCGGCGTCGGTCCGCGCGGGCGGTGAAAGTCACGGCGCGCCACTGGGCGTCCTCGCCATTCATTTCGACTGGGCCCCGCAGGCGCAAACCATCGTGCGAGGGGTTTGGATCGAACCGGAGGAGCGCGAGCGCACCGCTGTGCTGCTTGTCGATGCCAGCCGGAGGATTATCGCCTCGTCAGAAGAAGCACGAACACTCGACAAACGGTTCCAGATCGAGACTGCCGGCCAGTCGCACGGTTTCTATACGCGCGGCGACGGTACCACAGTAGCGTTCCACGCCACGCCCGGCTACGAGACCTACCGGGGCCTTGGCTGGCACGGCGTAATTGTCCGCCGTCCATGACGTGATTCGCCGCCACTAATCCCCCTCCGCCCCCGAGCGGCCCCAACTCATCGCAGGATTCGCGTTTTTGCCATGCAAAAATGATGGCCTGGGAACGCGCGTAGTATTGGCGCGTTTTATTTATTGCTCCATCCTGAATACAATATTTGAAAGTATTCGTATGTATTTAATAGTTAAAAAAAACTTAAATATAAATATTCAATGACACTTAAAGTATATCGCCTCGGTTCGAACATAAATGTGATGATTTCAGGAACTTAAGTGAGCGCCGTTGTTATGCCTCATTATTGATCGATCCGTCCCGCCTCGCAAACGCAGCAACGAAATAGCCTGCGGCGGACAGATAATCAAAATGAGGGACAACTATATGATTACGACTACGGAGGGTTATGCGCGCCAACCATTGAGCATTTGGAATGCCTCAATGCTGCTGGGCGCCTTGGCCCTGTTCGCCATCACAGCCAACGCCGGCATTGCCAGTTCCCGGAACTGGCGGGACGCCAATGCCTCGATCAGCCACAGCTTCAGTGGCGTCGCCTCCTATTACGGCAATGAGTCCGGCAGCAAGACCGCGTCTGGCCAGCGCTTCAACCAGAATGCGCTGACAGCCGCCCATAAGACCTTGCCGTTCGGCACGCGCCTCAAGGTGACCCATGCCGGCCGCAGCGTCGTCGTGACCGTCAATGACCGCGGTCCTTACGTGAAGGGCCGGGTGCTCGACCTTTCCACAGCCGCGGCACGCGCCATCGGCCTTACCGGCCGGGGTGTCGGCCAGGTGGTCGCGGAAGTTCAGTAAGCGTTGCGTGAGTTGATAAGTATAAGTTGAGACGTTGAGTTGCGTAAAAAAAGCCGACCCCGAGTGGGCCGGCTTTTTTATTGTCCATCAAAGAAAACTTTGCGGATCGACATCGACCTCGAGATTCAAATTGCCTCTGGTCTTCGGCGCGGCCGCGAGCCATTTCCGAAGATAGTCCGACAAATCGACATTACGCGCCGATTTCACCAGCAGACGGAAACGATAGCGGCCCTTGATGACGGCAAGCGGCGCTTCCGCAGGTCCCAGCACCTGCACGCGCTCGTCATGGGGCGCGCTCGACGCAAGCTTGCGGGCAAACCCCTCGGCGGTCGGGCGGTCACCGGCGGAAATAATCAGGCTCGCGAGCCGCCCGAACGGCGGATAGAGCGCGCGCTCGCGCGCCTCGATCTCGCTGTCGTAAAAAGCTTCCCGATTGCTCGCGACCAACGCCTTCATCACCGGATGCTCCGGCTGATGGGTTTGCAGATAACCGACGCCGCGTCCCTGATCGCGGCCGGCACGGCCGATCACCTGATTGAGCAACTGGAACGTGCGTTCGGCCGCGCGCGGGTCGCCGTTACCGAGCCCCAGATCCGCATCGACCACACCGACCAGATTGAGGCGTGGGAAGTTATGTCCCTTCGCCACGAGCTGCGTGCCGATGATGACGTCGACGCGGCCCTCCGCGATCTCGTTCAATTCGCTGCGCATGGTCTCGATCGAGGTCACAAGGTCGCTCGACAGCACCATGGTGCGCGCATCTGGAAACAGCGCGGCGGCCTCCTCCTGTAGACGTTCGACACCGGGACCGATCGCGGCGAGCGATTCCTCCGCGCCGCATTGCGGGCATTGATGCGGACGCGGCGTGGAGAAGCCGCAATGATGACAGACGAGCCGCTGGCGAAAGCGATGATCGACGAGCCACGCATCGCAGATGTTGCAGGAAAAACGATGGCCGCAGGCGCGGCACAGCGTCAACGGCGCATAACCCCTGCGATTAAGGAACAACAGCGCCTGTTCCTTGCGCTCAATCGCGATGTTGATTTCTCCGGCGAGGCGCGGCGAAATGAACTTGCCACGCTGCGGGCCTTCGCGTTTGAGATCGATCGCCTCGATATGGGGCATGTGCTGGCCGCCGAAGCGCGAGGGCAGCGCCACGCGCCGGTAGCGTCCCTTGCGTGCATTCACTTCGGTTTCGACCGACGGCGTCGCCGATGACAGGATCACCGGAATTTTCGCGATGTGTGCGCGCACCACCGCCATGTCGCGGGCGTGATAATGCGCGCCGTCGCTTTGCTTGTAGGCCTGATCGTGCTCCTCATCGACCACGATCAGCCCGAGATTTGCATAAGGCAGAAACAACGCCGAACGCGCGCCGACTACGATCTGCGCTTCGCCTGCCGCAACGGCGGCCCAGTTGCGCGCGCGCGTGCGCGGTGTCAGCTCCGAATGCCATTCAAGCGGGCGCACGCCGAAACGCAAGGCGAAGCGATCGAGGAATTGTCCGGTCAGCGCGATCTCCGGCATCAGGATCAGCGCCTGTTTGCCGCGGCGGATGATCTCGGCCACCGCCTCGAAATAAACTTCGGTCTTGCCCGAGCCTGTCACGCCATCGAGCAGCGCGACGTTAAAACCATCCTGCGAGCACATGTCTTGTAAAGCGGCGGCGGCGGTCTTCTGATCAGGCGAGAAATCCGGCTCGGCGAAAGACGGATCGGGCGGCGGCGCCACCGCCTCGCGCGGCATCTCCTCGACGGCGAGCGTGCCTACATCGACAAGGCCATCGATCACACCGGCACTGACGCCGGCCTCACGTGCGGCATCGGATTTTCCATGCAGCAATCCATCGGACAACACTTCAATCGCCCGCCGCCGTGCGGGAGTCATGCGCTGCGGCGGGGGACCGACAAGCCGCACACCGGGACGCACACGCTCCGGGCCGAGATGCTCGCCCATCCGCAGCGTCATCCGCAGCACCATGCCCCGCGCCGAGAGCGTGTAGCCCGCGACCCAATCGACAAAGCTGCGAAGTTCCTCCCGCAAGGGCGGCACGTCCAGCTTCTCGCCAACATCCTTCAGCCGGTTGTGCAGGCGCGGATCGGGATTGGCGTTTTCCGCCCATACCACGGCCACGACCTCACGCGCGCCTAGCGGCACGCACACCACATCGCCCGGCGCGAGATCGACACCTTCGGGAACGCGATAGGAATAGGCCTGATTGAGCGCCACAGGCACGAGAACGTCAACGACACGTCTTGCCATGGCCAAGAAAAGTCCGAATTAAGAAGTGAGCAGGAAAGAAGTGCGATAAATATAGCGTTTTCAAGCGAAGTGGGCACCGGTTCGCGTGAAGAAAACACGTCGAAGCAAAATACGGGGCCTTTGGTTTCAAAAGCCAAGGGCTACAGGCTTCTGCCAGGAACAGTCATATCATGGTCAAGGCCAAAACCTGCACGACAAGCGCAACAGGCGCTGTCAACGCGGATATGGGAACGATCACGGCGGATCTGAAGGCCGAGATCGCGCGCTGGCTGGCGCATCTGCGCAGCGAGCGGCGGCTGTCGCCGAAGACGCTGGAAGCCTATGAACGCGACCTGCGCCAATGCCTCGTCTTTCTTGGCGGGCACTGGGGCGATACTGTGTCGCTGAAAAAATTCGCCGCCATCGAGACCACGGATGTGCGCGCCTTCATGGCCGCGCGGCGCACTGAGGACATCGGCGGGCGCTCACTGATGCGCGCGCTGGCGGGGCTGCGTTCGTTCGGCAAGTTTCTGGAGCGCGAAGGCAAGGGCAAGGTCGGCGCCCTGTCTGCCATCCGCGCGCCGAAGATCGGCAA
>DASWQB010000056.1:0-17928 GCA_036398335.1 Afipia sp.
CCGGCTCATGTGAATGTTGTCGATGTTTCCGTCGTGTTCGGCAATCACACCGGCGACTTGCGCAAGACTGCCCGGCTCGTTGACGTTCTGCACCAGAAGCCGCGCGTGGAAACGTCGCGGCGCGGCCTCGTCGATATCCCAGCGCACATCGACCCAGCGCTCGGGCTCCTCCTCGAAATCTTTCAGAGCAGGCGCCTGGATCGGATAGATCGTGATGCCCTCACCCTTGGTAACGATGCCGACGATCCTATCTCCCGGCACCGCGCCGCCATTAGGCGCGAACTTCACCGGCAAATCGGAGTTGATTCCGCGGATCGGAATGGCGGAGCTTTTCGAATTGACCTCCGCAGCTTTTGCCTTGGCCGCCGCGCCCTTGATGCCGCTCTGGCGCGCCTCTTCCTTATAGTCTGGATACATCGCACGGGCGACATCGGAGGCCTTCATCTCGCCGCGTCCGACCGCCGCCATCACATCGTCGATGGACGCACGCGCAAGGCGCGGCAGCGCGCCCTTCAGCTTGTCGTCGGCGTAAACGATCTTCGCGCGCATGAACAAACGCTCGACAATGCGCCGTCCGAGACCCGCATATTGATCACGCACGGCTGCTCGCGTGGCGCGGCGGATCGCCGCCTTGGCCTTGCCGGTGACGGCGAGCGATTCCCACGCCGAGGGCGGCGCCGATTGCGCCTTGGAGGTGAGCACCACCACCTCATCGCCATTCTGCAGTTCGGTCGAAAGCGGCGCGAACTTGCCGTTGATCTTGCAGCCGACCGCGCTGTTGCCGACATCGGTGTGAACGGCATAAGCGAAATCGATGACATTGGCGTAGCGCGGCAGCGCGATCAGCTTGCCCTTCGGGGTGAAGCAGAACACCTGATCGTGGAACAGCTCCATCTTGGTGTGTTCGAGAAATTCTTCCGGATTGGCGCTTTCAGAGAGAACCTCCACGGTGTGCCGCAGCCAGGCGAAGGCGTTGGATTCGCGTTCGAGCCGCTCCGTGGGCGAACTGACACCGTCCTTGTAAAACGCATGCGCGGCGATACCGAATTCGTTGATCCGGTCCATCTCCTCGGTGCGAATCTGCAATTCGACGCGCTGATTGCCGGGGCCGATCACGGTGGTATGGATCGAGCGGTAATCGTTCTGCTTGGGCGTCGAAATGTAATCCTTGAAACGGCCCGGCACGACCGGCCAGTTGGTATGGACGATGCCGAGCGCGCGATAACATTCGGCAACCGAATTGAGAATCACACGAAATCCGAAAATATCGGAAAGCTGTTCGAAGCCGACGGATTTGCGCTCCATCTTCACCCAGATCGAGAACGGCTGCTTGCGGCGGCCTTTCACGATGGCGGCGATTCCGTTTTTCTTGAGCGAGGCGACAAGCTGCGCCTCGATCTCGCCGATCAGGTTGCGGTTGCGCTCGGCCAGTGCATCGAGCCGCTGCGTCACCACGGCATGAGCGTCGGGATCGAGGATGCGGAAGGACAAATCCTCCAGCTCCTCGCGCATTTCCTGCATGCCCATGCGTCCGGCGAGCGGCGCATAAATATCGAGCGTTTCCTCCGCGATCCTGCGCCGCGAGGCCGGGGGCATGAATTCCATCGTGCGCATGTTGTGAAGCCGGTCGGCGAGCTTGACCAGCAGCACCCGCACATCGTCGGAGATGGCCAATAACAGCTTGCGCAGATTTTCAGCCTGCTTCGCCTCGCGCGAGACCAGCTCCAGCCGCTTCAGTTTGGTGAGGCCCTCGACCAGCGCGCCGATGTTGGGACCGAACAGTTGGTCGATCTCGGTGCGGGTGGATTCGGTGTCCTCGATGGTGTCATGCAGCAGCGCCGCCACGATGGTGGCGTCGTCGAGCTTCAGATCGGTGAGGATCGCAGCTACTTCCAGCGGATGCGAAAAATACGGGTCGCCCGAGGCGCGTTTCTGCTCGCCATGCGCCATCATGGCATAGACGTAAGCGCGGTTGAGCAAGTCCTCGTCGGTATCCGGATTGTAGGCGCGGACCCGGTCAACCAGATCGTATTGCCGCATCATATTGCTGCGCGGCGATTTCGCGGGGCGTTTGGGCGCGGGCGTGACAGCGGCCACCGCCGTATCGGCGGCGGCCTGCATCTGTCGCACCGTGCGGCGCCAAATCGTCATTCCAAGCTTACCTCTCGCGTATTGCGCACCGGCTTTGCGTAAAGACTACGCGCTAAGTGTATAATTTAGATCATTTTCCGGCGGTCGGCCGCAGCCGGACGATTCTGGGACCAGCCGCCATCGCTAATATTGCCGCGAACAGCCCAGACCGCAAGGAACCCGGCCGAAAACCCAGTCAATTCAAGGAGAGACTCACTCCATGGGAAGGCTGCAGCCATGCAAAAGGCCCGAAACGAAGTTCCGGGCCTCTTAAAATGCTGTATCTGGGTTCAGTTGCTGGCGAGAACGCGATTGACGCGCCACTGACACAGCCAAATGATGGTTACTCGTCTTCCTCAGGCTGCTCTTCGGGAGGAGCCAGACCTTCGAGGCCCTTCAGAAGCTCCTCTTCTGTCATGCGCTCAACAGCCACTTCGGTGTCGTCCGCATCCACACTCGCGCCGGCGGAGCCGATCAGCGGGATCGTATCGGGTTCCGGTTCATCAACCTCGACGAATTTCTGAAGCGAATGCACAAGCTCTTCGCGCAGATCCTCGGGCGAGATGGTCTCATCGGCGATCTCACGCAGCGAGACGACAGGGTTTTTGTCGTTATCGCGATCGATCGTGATCTGGGAACCGGACGAGATCATTCGTGCCCGGTGGGCTGCAAGCAAAACGAGGTCGAAACGATTGTCGACCTTGTCGATGCAGTCTTCAACAGTGACGCGCGCCATGAAATGCGGCTCCGTAAAGTGAGTCCAAAGCTCTCGATATGCGCGCTTGGTATAGCGGTTGCCACGAAATCGCAACCACGAATTTCAAACGCCCGAAAACGAGTTGTTTCAGGCTATTATGGGGTTTTTGAGGCCATTCGCAAGACCCCCGCAAGATCGGTTCACCAAGAGCGATATATGTGACTGGACAAGAAATCGCTTCATTGCTTCACCAGTGTGACGACACTGGACATTCCTTGGGGATGTAGCCATTTCAGCACGGCACGTCTCCCCTGTGTTTTTTTATCGACTTGCAAGGCGATATATCGCCGCGCCAAAAACGTTAACAACAAACAAACGAGATATATCTGATGGCTTCTCCTACCAACAAGATCGCGCTTTTTATTGACGGTGCAAATCTCTACGCGACAGCAAAAACTTTGGGTTTCGATATCGACTACAAACGCCTGCTGCTCGAATTTCAGAGTCGCGGCACGCTGGTTCGCGCCTTCTATTACACCGCGATCATTGAGGATCAGGAGTATTCGTCGATCCGTCCGCTCATCGATTGGCTCGATTACAACGGCTATACGGTGGTAACCAAGGCGACGAAGGAATTCATCGACGCCAGCGGCCGCCGCAAGGTGAAGGGCAACATGGATATCGAGCTTGCCGTCGATGCCATGGAACTGGCCGAGCATGTCGATCAGATGGTTTTGTTCTCCGGCGACGGCGATTTCCGCTCGCTGGTCGAAGCCGTCCAGCGCCGCGGCGTTCGTGTCACCGTGGTGTCCACGATTTCCAGCCAGCCGCCGATGATCGCCGACGAATTGCGCCGTCAGGCGGATGTCTTTACGGATCTGGTGCAGCTACAATCCAAACTCGGCCGCGATCCGGGCGAACGCCCCGCGACGCGCGAGCCGCGCCAGCACACCCCGCAATTCCTGCAGCGGGCCACCAGCACGATTGCACCACGGGGCGATGACGAAGACTTCGACGATTGAAGATAAGACCAGTGGTCCGGTTCTGACATTCGCATTGCGTCTCGGCTGGCTTTGATGCGAATGTCAGAGCCGAAGGACCACTGGCAAATATTGATTGTCGTGAAGCTTTGGATTTGACGTTCGCATAAGGCGATTGCTGCAAATGGGGAGCGAACGTCAAATCCGCTTCACGAAAGAGAGCCGGCGCCTTGGTGCCGGCCCCTCTGCTTCCTTAGCCCCTCAATCGAACACCGAGCCCGGCCGCGACTGCCCGCTTTGCCCTCGCCTCAAAGATTATCGCGACGCCAATCGCCTTCAACATCCGCACTGGTTCAATGCCCCCGTGCCAGCCTTCGGACCTGCCGATGCGCGGCTCCTGATTGTCGGCCTCGCGCCGGGTTTGCAGGGAGCCAACCGCACAGGGCGGCCCTTCACGGGCGATTTTGCCGGCGATCTTCTCTTCGGAACATTGATTGAATTCGGCTTCGCCCACGGACCCTATGAGGCGCGTCCCGACGACGGGCTCACCTTGCTCGACTGCCGCATCGGCAACGCCGTGCGCTGCGTGCCACCGCTCAACAAACCGCTGCCCGCGGAAATCAACACCTGCCGCACATTTCTCAACGCGACAATGGACGAGATGAAAAACCTGCGTGCCATCGTAATGCTGGGGCGCGTCTCGCACGAATCCACGATCAAGGCGCTGGGTCTTCGCGCGGCGCAGGCGCCGTTCGCGCATGGTGCGGAGATGCAGGTGGACGGCGTACGGCTTTTCGACAGCTATCACTGCTCGCGCTACAACACCAACACCGGCCGGCTGACGCCGCAGATGTTCCGCGACGTTTTTGCGCGGGCGCGAGAATATCTATCCGACTAAACTGGATTGGCTTTCAACCACGCCAGCACATCGCCCGCGTTCCGGTCCGGCGGAAACACCGGGTAAAACACGTGAGTGATAATCGCCTCGTCGATGATGAGCGCAAGACGCTTGATCATGGTCAGACCAGCCACCTCCATCGACGGCAGCTTGAGCGCCTGTGTCAGTTTCAGTTCGCTGTCGGACAGAATCGGAAACGGCACGTGCAGCCGCTCGGTCATTTCTCGCTGATAGTCGGTATCCTGCGTCGACAATCCAAACACACGCGACGCACCGGCGGCTTTCAACTCGCCGATCAGATCGCGAAACGAACAGGTCTGCGGCGTGCAGCCGCGCGCGCCGGGGATTTCGTCCCAATCTTCCACAAGACCGATTTTGCCGGGTTCTCCCGTGCGCGGATAAGCGAACAGCACAATCCGTCCGGGAATGGAGGACAGCGTGACGGTGCTGCCGTCAGTGGCAGGCAGCGCGACCGGAGGAATTTTCGCGCCCTTCAAATGCAGCGCCGCTCCGTCATCGACAGGCGCTGGAATTTTGCTCCAGTCAGGTGCGTGCAGGTTCGGCTGATTCATCGCTTACCCCCAATCTCATGGCGAGGCGCTTGCGCCGTCTCGAACCATGAGACCAATAATGATCCATTCCTATCAGCTCATCGTTCGAGACGCCGCGCAAGTGCACGGCTCCTCCGGATGAAGTCGTCATCCCTTCGCCCGCAGCAACCGGCCCTTCTCGCGCGCCCAGTCGCGTTTCTTTTCAGTGTCGCGCTTGTCGTGCAACTTTTTGCCCTTCGCGAGCGCGAGCTGAAGCTTGATCCTGCCGCGCTCGTTGAAATACATTTTCAGCGGGATCAGCGTCATGCCCTCGCGCTCGATCGAACCGATCAGCTTGTTGATCTGCTTGCGATGCAGCAGCAGTTTGCGCGGCCGTCTCGGCTCATGATTGAAGCGATTGGCCTGCAGATATTCGGGAATATTGGCGTTGACCAGCCATATCTCGCCGTCCTTGGAGTCGGCATAGGATTCGGCAATGTTGGTCTTGCCGCTGCGCGCCGACTTCACCTCAGTGCCGGTCAGCGCGACGCCAGCCTCAAGCGTGTCCTCAATGGCATAGTTGAACCGTGCCTTGCGGTTCTCCGCAACGACCTTGATCGGGGTCTCTTTTTTCTCGGCCATCACGGATGCTTCGCTGGGCGCGCATGACGCGTTTTATTTGTTTTTCAACAGATCGCGGATTTCGGTGAGCAGTTCCTGATCCTTCGTCGGCGGCGGCGCTTCAGCCGGCTTTTCCGCATCATGGCGCTTCAACTGGTTGATCAGCCTGATGACGACGAACAGCACGGACGCCACGATAATAAAGTTGAGCGTGACCGTCAGGAAACTGCCCCAGGCCAGCACAGCGCCCTGCTTCTTGGCATCGGCCAGATTGCTCGCCGTCACGCTTTTCGCAAGGCCGGTGTAATAGTTCGAGAAGTCGAGACCGCCCGTGATCGCACCGATGAGTGGCATGATGATGTCGCCGACCAGCGAACTGACGATGGAGCCGAACGCCGCGCCGATGATCACGCCGACGGCAAGATCCACCACGTTGCCCTTCAGCGCGAATTTCTTGAATTCCTCGAGCATCGGCCCGTCCTTTCCACTTGTTCCGAACGTCAGTTGATGAGACCCGCATGCACCATGGCGCTGCGCACAGCGGCCTTGGTCGGCTCGCTGACCGGCACCATCGGCAGACGCAACGTGTCCGACATCTTGCCGAGCAGCGACAGCGCGTATTTCACCGGCGCCGGATTGGATTCGATGAACAGGTTGATGTGCAGCGGCGTCAGCTTGTCCTGAATCTCGAGCGCGCCGGCATAATCACCGCGCAGGCACGCGCTCTGGAATTCCGCGCACAGCCGCGGCGCGACGTTCGACGTCACCGAGATGCAGCCATGGCCGCCATGGGCCATGTAGCCGAGCGCGGTGATGTCTTCGCCCGAGAGCTGGTTGAAGTCCTCTCCCATTGCCCCGCGCTGCTGCGACACCCGCGCCATGTTGGCGGTCGCATCCTTGACGCCGGCGATGTTCTTCAATTCGAACAGCCGCTTCATGGTATCGACCGACATGTCCACGATCGAGCGGCCGGGGATGTTGTAGATGATGATCGGAATCCCGACCGCATCGTTGATCGCCTTGTAATGCTGATACAGGCCTTCCTGTGTGGGCTTGTTGTAATACGGCGTCACCACCAGAGCCGCGGCAGCACCGGCCTTTTCAGCATGCTGCACCAGTTCGATCGCTTCCCGGGTCGAGTTCGAACCCGCGCCGGCGATCACCGGCACGCGGCCCTTGGCCTCATCGATGCACCATTCGACGACGCGCTTGTGCTCATCATGGGACACGGTTGGGCTTTCGCCCGTGGTGCCGACGGGCACCAGACCATTGGTTCCTTCGGTGATCTGCCAATTCACCAGACCGCGAAATGCAGCCTCATCCAGGCCGCCATTTTTGAACGGCGTGACCAAGGCGGTAAAGGATCCCCGAAACTTCGTCTTGGCTGCCATGGTCATTCTCCGAACGCGAATTGATCGCCGCAACGTGCCTTAAAGCGGCGGATGGGATTGATAACGAGTCCCGCGTCATGATGAAAGAGCTGTAACAACACCCTCTTCGTCCCATTTGGGGCATATTGTCCGAGGATAGGAAAGACTGCGGCGGGCCGCGATTTCGCCGCGGTGACGCGGCATAGTGACGGTTCCCTTATATTTGCTGTTTAGTGTTCAGATTCAATGCATTAGATCGTCTGTAGAAGGCGGTTTGCTGATTCGCTGCGAAGGAACGCCGTGAACCCATTTGCCCCAAGTCTGATAACGCGCTGGAGCCTGATCGCGCTTTGCGCCGGCTTTTTCGCGTTGACCACGCAAGCGGCGCTGAGCGTTCCCCTGCCAAAGCCGCGCCCGATTCCGCGCAGCGTCGTGCCGAAGACCGCGCAATCGCTCTCGCAGCTCCCCGCCAGTCCGAAATTGTCGGACAAGGGCACGGTCGCATCGCTACCGCCGAAACCTCCGGTTCAGCCGTCCCCGGTACAACAGGCAACGCCGCGCATCGCCGCGCCGAAAAGAGCCTCCGCCCCTCTCGCGGTCGCCGCGACGTCCTCGACGCCGAAAGCCGACGCAGACGCGCTTGAGCAAGTGATCGAACTGGTGCGGGGCAAGAAGCCGCAGGACGCCACGCAGTTGCAAGCCTCCATCGGAGATCCGGTGGCGCGCAAATTGTCCGAATGGATCATCCTGCGCAGCGACGACAACGGCGCGTCGTCCGAACGCTATCGGGCATTCGTCTCGGAAAATCCAAGCTGGCCGAGCCAGACATTCCTGCGCCGGCGCGGCGAAGCAGCCCTGTCGGACGACAAGCGCGACGACGCCACCGTGCTGGCTTTCTTCGGCAACGAACAGCCGGTTTCCGCCAAGGGCCGCTTCGTGCTGGCGCGGGCGCTGCTCGCGCGCGGCGACCGGCACAATGCCGAGCGGCTGGTGCGCGACGCCTGGCGCGGCGATCAGTTCTCGGGCGATGTCGAGGAAGCGGCATTGGCGCAGTTCAGCCCCCTGCTCACCAGCGGCGACTTCAAGACGCGCATGGACATGCTGCTCTACGGCAATAGCCCGGATAGCGATGGCGCGCTGCGGTCCGCCAAACGTCTCGGCGCCGGCTATGTCGCGCTGGCCAAGGCGCGGATCGCGGTCAACAAGAAAGTATCCAACGCGCGCGCCGCGCTTGAGGCCGTGCCGCACGAATTGCACGGCGATGCCGGATACATCTTCAGCAAGGTTCAGCTGTTGCGCCGCGAGGACAAGATCGCCGAGGCCGGACAATTGCTGCTGAGCGCGCCGCGCGACGCCGCACGCCTCATCAACACCGACGAATGGTGGATCGAACGGCGTCTGGTGGCCCGCAAACTGATCGACAACAATGAACCGCGCCTTGCCTATCAGGTGGCGCGCGACGCCGCGATTCCCGACAAACCGATCTACAAGACCGAGCATGAATTCACCGCGGGCTGGATCGCGCTGCGATTCCTCAACGATCCGAGCCAGGCGGCGCAGCACTTCGCCCGCATCGGCACCGAAAGCGTAAACCCGACCGCGCTGGCGCGTGCCGGATACTGGCAGGGACGCGCCGCCGAAGCCGCGGGCCGCACGCAGGATGCGCAGCAGGCCTATCGAAATGCGTCGATGCATTCGACCAGCTATTACGGGCAATTGGCGCGCGCCAAACTGAGGTTGCCTCAACTGGCGCTCAATGAGGTGCCGGGACGCTCGCAGGGCGGCGCACGGCTGGAAATCGTGCGCGCGGTCGAACTGCTCTACGCGCTCGATGAAGAAGAGATTGCAATTCCGATCCTTGGCGATCTCGGTGAGCGCGCCGATCCGGATGCGTTGCTGGCGCTGTGCGAACTGGCCCAGCGCAACAACGACGCACGCGGCATGCTGCTGGTCGGCAAGGCCGCGCTCAACCGTGGCCTGCCCTTCGACCATTACGCCTATCCGGTTACGGGCATTCCGCCCTATCAGGAAATCGGCCCGCAGGTCGAAAAAGCCATCGTGTTTGCAATCGCGCGGCAGGAAAGCGCGTTCAACCCGGCCGTGGTCTCACCCGCCAACGCCTACGGCTTGATGCAGGTGACGCCGGACGCCGGACGTTATGTGGCGAAGAAATACAACGCCACCTTCGATCTCGCCAAGCTGAAGGGCGATCCGTCCTACAACGCCTCGATGGGCGCCGCCGAACTCGGCGGCCTGATCGACGATTACCGCGGCTCCTACATCATGACCTTCGCCGGCTACAATGCGGGGCGCGGCAGCGTGCGCAAATGGGTCGACCGCTATGGGGATCCGCGCGATCCGAAGATCGACGCGGTGGATTGGGTCGAACTGATCCCGTTCGCGGAGACGCGCAATTACGTCCAGCGCATCATGGAAAATCTGCAGGTGTACCGGGCGCGGTTCGGCGGCGGTCAGCAGCTTCTGATCGAGGCCGACCTGCACCGCGGCGCGTTGGAATAGCGGCGTCTCATCATTATCGAATGTCATACGCGGGCTTGACCGCGCATCCATCTGCTTTGAAAAACGATGGATTGCCTGGGCAAAAGGGTGTTCACACCCGTCTCTGACAGGCTATGCCCGGCAATGACACTCACGTGTAAATATCAAAATCTCTTCTCGCCATGAGGCCGCTCTTCTCAGTCCCCGTTCTTCCCATCAAGGCAAATCCGACATGTCGCGATCTTTCCACGACTTCTTCTGCCAATCCTCCGACGGTTTAAAACTGCGCGGCCGCACCATCGGCCCCAAGGACAACATTAAGGACAACTTCAAGGAAAGCACCCATCTGCCGGTTCTGTGCCTGCCCGGCCTGACCCGGACGGCGGAGGATTTCGACGTGGTGGCGCGGGCACTGGCGAGCGATCCAACGGCGCCCCGTCGGGTGGTATCGATGGACTATCGCGGCCGCGGACAATCCGACTACGACCCCGACCCCTCGAAATACAATGTCGTCGTGGAAAGCGGCGACGTGCTGGCGGTGGCTCAAGCTGCGGGAATCAGCCGCGCGATCCTGCTCGGCACATCGCGCGGCGGCATCATCTCGATGGTGCTGGCGGCGGCGCAGCCGGCTTTGCTCGCCGGCGTGATCCTCAACGATGTCGGCCCGGCGCTCGAGATGGACGGATTGGTCAAGATCAAGGGCTACATCGGCAATCCGCCGCCACGCAAAACCTGGGATGAAGCCTGCGCTGGCCTGAAATCGCTGTTCGGCAAGGTCTTCCCCGCCCTCACCGACACCCAGTGGATGGAATGGACCCGCCGTGCATTCAAGCCCGACGGAGACGGGCTGGTGCGGACCTACGATCCAAAACTCGGCCATGTGTTCGACGCGGTCGATCCGGGCAATCCGCCGCCGCCGATCTGGGAGCTGTTCGACAAGATGGCCGGTGTGCCGCTGATGCTGATTCACGGCGCGCTGTCTGACCTTTTGAGCGCACAGGCTGTCCAGGACATGCAGGTGCGGCGCGGCGATCTTGAGGTGGCGGTCGTCGCCGATCAGGGACATGCGCCGTTGCTTGAGGATCAGCCTACCATCACGCGGATCGCGGCCTTTTGTGCGCGGTGCGATGGGGAGAGTTTTTCAACCTCCTTTTGAGGAGGACGATTTGAACGCAGCGAGAATTGGAGCGGGTTGAATTATTCACCCGCCATTCTCCACACCATCCCGGCTATCCGCCCGCCCACCTCGTTCTCGTTCATTCTCTCAATCAAGAGAGAACAAAAACAAAACCCCCGGCAGTTTCCTGCCGGGGGTTCTGTTAGATGGTCATCACCCTTTCAGGCAATGACGATCCGGGATCGGATCAGAAGTTGCGCTGAACGCGGAGCGAACCGCTCCAGATGTCCTGCGATCCGAAGGTGTAGGTGCCGGGGCCGTGGCCCGGGGCGGGAGCAGTAGCGAGAACCGCCGTACCCTTCGTCGAACCGTCAACATTGGTGTACAGACCTTCCGCCGCGAACGTCAGACCCTTGACCGGGGTCCAGCTGGTCACGACACCGACCTGGCCGATGTTGAAGTCAGGATTGTAGAACGGACGAATGGAAGCAGCCGAAGCAGCCGTGAGGATGCCCTTCGCCGTGTCGTTGTAGTTGATCTTGGTGTACGATCCGAACACGCTGGACGACCAGTTGGCGTTCCAGTTGTGGTTGAAACCACCGTTCAAACCGAAGCCCTTGGTCAACTGGATGTCCCCACCAGCCGTACCGCTGGTGTAAACACCGTCGGCGATCGGCGCGGTCGCAATGTTGTTGCTTCCGCTGCCGCCAAACAGACCGATGCTGGTCGGGCTGGCGTTCGAGGTGCCCAAGATGTAACGGAGCGCACCTTCGGTGTAACCGACGCTGAACTTGATGTCGTCGCCAGGTCCGGTCGGCAGGTTCTTCAGCTGCAGGCCGAGGTTGACAGCGTAACCCCACTTGTCGCCGGGAGCGTTAAAGTTGTTTCCCGTCGGATCGTCATAACCAGCGCGAACCTGGTGAGCCGCGCCAGACACCTGGATAAGACCCCAAGCCT
This sequence comes from Afipia sp., assembly GCA_036398335.1. Lineage (GTDB taxonomy): Bacteria > Pseudomonadota > Alphaproteobacteria > Rhizobiales > Xanthobacteraceae > Afipia. Next base: position 11,800 of record DASWQB010000056.1, read on the forward strand.
GATCAAGCTTCAGATTGCCGACGACGTCGACGCCACCGCCGTAATAGCCGGTGTTCTGCTGGTTGGCACCGAGGACAGTGTAAGCGCCGTTGTAGTTGTTGTTGTAGGTATTCAAGAGACCCAGCGTACCGAGACCAGCAGGGGCGATACCAGTGTTAGGAGTAACCGTACCGTTACCACCGAACAGACCAACGCGGTTCGACTGGCTCTGCTCGTCAACACCGATGCTGAGCGACAGGCCGTTGCCGAACTGCCAGGCGTACTGAACGTTCCACACGCCGCCGTCGAAGTTCGGACCACCGTACAGGGTCGAGGTCAGGTTGTTGCCCGGATTTGCGTTCCAAGGAAGCGCATAAGCCGAAGCCGAACGGCCGAAGGTGAAGCCAGCGAACTGGATGAACGCGAAGTCAAAGCGGTTGACGTCGTTGTTCGTGAGCTGGTCGCCGGTCGAGAACTGCGGGTTGACCTGAGCGAACGCGCGCACGACACCGTATTCGGTCGCGGTGCGAGCGTCGAACTGCAACTGAATGCGAGCGCGGGTGTTGTTCAGAGAAGCGTTACGGGCATAAGCGCCGCCGACGCCGCTGAGGGCGGGCGCGTCCGAGTTGCCGCCGTTGATGTTGTATTCGGCGCGCACATAGCCGCCGATACGAAGGCAGGTGTCGGTGCCCGGGATATAATAGAAACCGGCGCCGTACAGGGAACAGACCTTCACGTATTCGACCGCTTTGGCCTTGACGGGAAGATCAGCTGCCTGGGCTCCACCGATCGCGACGAGACCCGCCGCCGATCCGAGGACAAGGCTCTTAATCTTGCTCATAAAACCTCCAAGTTGCGTTATGTTGGGAAGGTTCCGGTCCGCCGGTGTTAAGTCACACCTAAGGTAGGTTCCCTTTATCCCATGGACCGCCCGGTCGCCTCGCGCTTTCGGACACTCCCGCACAAACGCGAGCGACTTAAGCGAAACTTCCAAACGGGACGACCTCGGGATGCCCCCCTCCGTCGCCCGCTGACAATTACCTAACGCTGCCGCACACGCAACAAAGGACCGCCACATATGAGGGCACGGCGGTTTGTTTTCAGGGATGTGTTGCACAAATGGCACTCACGGCCCCTCTGCAGGGGGCCACAAAGCATTGAAATATAACGGTTTTATCAACAAACCCTTGGACTGCGGCCTAAACGCATCAGGGCGTTCCGAAGCTCGGCCTTGAGCATGAGAACCGCAGAACACTGCCGATTCTGCCCGAATCGAGACATCCCCTGCGGAAATGCTGGGCAGAGTGGATCAGCCTATGAGATGAGAGTTCAAGCTTGCCCAGCAGCTTGCAGGCTGCCTCTCCATCAGGCATATCGGGGCGGAGCACGATCAGCAAAAACGGAAACCGGTTTTGCGTCCGGTCGCGCTCCAAGCTATTAAAATCTGCGCATGATTTTCGCTGAAGCACTCAAACTTCGACGGAACATTCGTTACGGAGACGTGGCCGAGCGGCTGAAGGCACTCGTTTGCTAAATGAGCATACCCTGAAAGGGGTATCGAGGGTTCGAATCCCTCCGTCTCCGCCACCCTGTGCCTAACGGCTTCGGATGGCTGGCCACCTAAAGCCGCTAGGCAAAGGGTGATCTCCCGAAGCTGCGAAGCAGCGCTGGAATACAAAGCCGACAGTGAAGTACGATCTGGTATGTTTACTTCCTTCAACTGAACAATGACGATATTCATGTCGGCTCGACCAACGATTTGAAACGGCGCTTCTCCCCACATCAGGCCGGGCAAGTTGTTTCAACGAAGGCATATCTCCCTTCTCCCTGTCACGCTGAAGTCCTGTGTCGCCGTTGAAACGGAAGACCATGCAAGGGAGCTTAAATCCTATTTCAAATCCGGCTCAGGAAAGGCGTTGCTATCAAGCGCCTTGTCAGGCGAAACAAAAAGTCCGGCCAATAATGCCTGGATTGCCTCGCTTCCGATCGCCGTTATAACGCCGCCAAGATTCATACCCTTCCCGGATGACGCGCTGTGTCTAATCTCCAAGCTCTTTTCGCCCGCGCTTTGGCCGCATTTCAAAGCGGCCAGCAGGACGAAGCAGAACGCGGCTTCAAAAAATTCCTGCGCCACGAGCCGAAGCATTTTGGAGCGCTTAATCTCTGTGCCGCCCTCCTCATCCAATCTAAGCGTTTCGACGAAGCAGAACCGTTGCTGCGCAAGGCGATCGCCATCAACACCCAGTCGGACAAAACATTTTATAATTACGGACTTGTGCTGAAGGCGCTCGGCAAGCCGGAGGAGGCATTGGCGGCTTTCAATAAATCTCTGGCGCTCAATCCCGGCGCAGCCGAGTCATGGAACAATCTCGGAACCGTCTATAACGATATGAGGCAATATCGCGAAGCCATCGCAAGCTTCGACAAGGCCATCTCATTGTGGCCCGGTTATGCCGAGGCTTTCTACAACAAGGGTCGATCCCATTCCTTCGTTGGCGAGCCGGAGAGCGCTCTGGCTGTCTTTCGCCAAGCTGCGCATATCAAGCCGGACATGTGGGAGGCGTGGCTTGAAATCGGCAACCTGTCCGTCGGCCTCGGGGGCTCTGCTCAGGCACTTGCCGCTTACGATCACGCCATTCGTCTCAAGCCGGACAGCCATGGCGCATGGATCGGCAGGGCGGCCATTCTCTTTCCTCTAGAGCACTATTCCGAGGCGCTCGCGGCGTGCCAGAAAGCCCTGGCTCTGGAGCCGGATGATCGATCAGGAAAGGCATTCCTGTTTCAGGTGAAGGCATCTATCTGCGATTGGAGCGATTACACCGATCTGGCGCGGGACTGTGTCAGCGACGTTGAGAATTCTCGATCCGTCATCGCCCCGTTTATTTCCCTCAGCATGCCGGCTTCGCCAGCGCAGCTATTGAGAGCGGCTACGAATTATTCAAAGCATTCATATCCCGTTGATTTTCCGGCGATGGCAAGCAGCCCCCGTTCCAAGCATCAGAAAATCAAGATTGCCTATCTTTCGAATGACTTTCGGGATCATGCCACCTCCTATTTGCTGGCCGGCGCGCTTGAACATCACGACCATCAGCGATTTGAAGTCATCGGCCTCTCTCTGACTTCTGAGAAGGACACCGCCACCGGGCAGCGGGTCAAAAGTGCGTTTGACGTGTTTCATAACGTCTATGCCGTGAGCGACGCCGAGATTGCGAATCTCATTCACAGTCTGGAAGCCGACATCGCCGTTGATCTTCACGGCTATACTCACGGCATGCGCACGGGAATTTTCCTTCGCCGCCCCGCCCCCGTACAGGTCAATTATCTTGGTTTCCCCGGCACCATGGGCGCGCCGTTCATGGACTACATTGTCGCCGACAAGACGGTGATTCCGGAATCCGATCAGAAATTCTACACCGAGAAGGTCGCCTGGCTGCCGGACAGCTATCAGCCCAATGACGACAAACGTTCTTTTCCGGATCTCAAGGCCACGCGAGCCGATTTCGGTCTTCCGCCCGACGGGTTTGTGTTCTGCTGTTTCAATAACACCTTCAAAATCACGCCCGACATCTTCGAAGTCTGGATGCGCCTGTTGCAGCAAGTCGAAAACAGCGTCCTATGGCTGCTCGAGGTCAACGCGACAGCAAAAGCCAATCTGCGCAAAGAGGCGGACGCACGCGGGATCGCTGCGGACCGGCTCATTTTCGCGCCGCGCGTCAGCAGCGCGGATCACCTTGCGCGCCACAAACTGGCCGACGTGTTTCTGGACACGCTTTATTACAATGCCCACACCACGGCGAGCGATGCGCTGTGGACAGGCCTTCCTGTCATCACCCGCGAAGGGCAAACATTCGCTAGCCGTGTCGCGAGTTCGCTGCTGCGCGCCGTCGGCCTGCCGGAATTGGTGACGACGTCACTGGAAGACTATGAGGCTCTCGCGTTGAAACTGGCGCGCGATCCTGCCCTGCTCGCCTCGATCAAGACCAAACTCACAACGAACCGGCTGACCGCGCCCTTGTTCGATACCAAGCGCTACACGCGGCACCTTGAGGCAGCTTACATCACGATGTATGAGCGGGCCCTGCGCGGGGAAAAACCGGAATCGTTCGTGGTCGCGCCGCTCCCCTGAATAGCGGCCTGCACAGACGCTCAGTGCCGGCCCTTCAATGTGAAGTCATCCACACCCGCGCCTCGCGCTGCGCCAACGCGATTTCCGCATCCGACATAAGGGCGGCCAGTTCGCGGCGGTTTGAAAGCGCGTCCACCCGGCCCCGGAGCGCGGCGAGGTTGAACCATTTATGCGCGGCGACAAAATCGACCGTTGCGTCCCGCCCGGTCGAAAACATCATGCCGAGATCGAACAGCGCATCGCCGTTCGCTCCGATTTCCGCCGGCACCGCCGTGGCAGTCTCGATCGTACCCTGAAACATCCCCGTTCTCCTTTTTGTTGGCCCCGGCACACCGGCCGCGGCTCCCGTCCAATTCGCTTTGATGCCCGTTATGTGTTGCGCGTAATCCGCGCTCGCCGTTTGCCGGCTTGTTGCGACCATATGATCCGTAAAATTTGAAGGGCAGTTTAAGTATCGCGATGAATCGAATCTGAACGCGCGAGGCCACGTTTTTGCCCCAGGATGAGAAATCCACGATTTACAGGCACCTTTTGCAATCGTGAAAATCGATTCACCTCGACGCTTGGCGAAGCGATAACCATCGCGCAAGACGCATGGAGGCATCCGCACGGGCGCCGCTGGACCGTGGCGGGAGCGATTAAAGCGTTCAATGAATGGTAAATTCAGAGCCTGCGGTGCGACAAACGAGAGCGTCACCGGCAAAATGCTCGAGGAGCAGCCACATAAACGTGGCTCTCAAAAGAACGAGGGCGTCGGTGAACACGTCAGGGTCGAGATTCCAACGGAACAACGTTTCCGTCGGAACAGCGGAAACAATATCCGCAACGAACGAAGGACCTGTAGCCCTTCTGCCGGATGGCGGCAGAAGGGCGAACCCTGCTGCCTTGGCCCGTCCGGCCGTCTCGCCTGATGTCTCGCCGACACCCTCTTTCGTCAACTTGAGCCTTGGGTCTCGCTTTGAGGAAAACCACCCGGCTTATGTGACGCTGCCGACATCAAGTGCCGGCAATTCCATAAGGCGAAGCCTTACTTCTTCTTCTTGGCGACCTTGCGGGTCTTCTTCGCAGTCTTCTTCACTGCCGATTTCGCTTTCTTCGCCTTCTTCGCTTTCTTGGCCATGTTGCCCTCCTAAAGTTAGTGAGATGGCTTAATCGCTGCGTGCACTCGGGAATCGAAATGCACTGCATTTGGATTACACCAACACGTTGAAAAAAACAGCTTCCCGCTTAAGGAAGTGTTGACGCACAAAGCGCGACGTGCCGCGCGCGCGCTTCGCAACAACAATGTCGCGCGCGTCCCCCGGCGCGCGACATGTGCACGAAAACCATCGGCGCACTGCCGCGATATTTCAAAAAACCATTGCGCTGTGCTTGTATCTTGCATTGCTGCATCAAACGATGCGCATGCGCCGACGACGCGCATGAAGCGTTTCAACCCACGCAAAATCGATTTCGCGGACTCTGAGTCGCGAATTTTGGCAATGAAATTATTTTCGGGGATTTCCCGTTTTGCATGGATCGCCGCTCGCGCGGGCAAACTTTTCGGTTGTTTTTCAAAAACTGATTCGGGCGGCGATTCCCGCCGCGCTGTCGTCGCAACCACTTGGCGGTCACGGCGCGCACAGCGCCGGTGAAGGCGCCAACGCACCATCATGCATGCCTTGAATGAGTCAAAACAAGCGCGCGCCGGCATCCGCCGCCGTGGAGAGCGCGTTCAGATGCCGAGTTTGGTCTTGAGGATGTCGTTGACGGCCTGCGGATTGACCTTGCCGCCCGATGATTTCATCACCTGACCGACAAACCAGCCGATCATGGTCGGCTTGGCCTTCGCCTGCGCCGCCTTATCGGGGTTGGCGGCGATGATGTCGTCCACCACCTTCTCGATGGCGCCGAGATCGGTGACCTGTTTCATGCCGAGTTCATCGACCAGAGCCTTCGGATCGCCGCCCTTGGTCCAGACGATCTCGAAAAGATCCTTGGCGATCTTGCCGGAGATGGTTTCTTCCCCGATCAGGTCGGCGATC
>DASWQB010000057.1:0-17528 GCA_036398335.1 Afipia sp.
CGGGAGATAAGCCATTTCGCGCAGAAGGATCAACCAGCGTAATCCGCGATAGTGCCCATAACGGGTGTTGTCGAATTGGCTGATGCCGCGCGCAACGATCACCTCGCCAAGCCGCGAGAAAAAATCGAGCACGCTTCCACGGGGCGCCACGAACACGGGCGTGACTGCGCCAGCGGGAAACGAACGTACGGCTTCGTACAGACTGCGCGATGCGCCGCCGAAGGCTCCGGCCATGTGGATATAGAGAACTTTCAACGGTGCCCCTGCCCGCACTGGTTCAACCGATATAGCGGCGCGACAGATTGACGATCTTTTTGGCCTTCTCGAAGAAGCCGCGGCTGTTTTTGTAATCGAGAAAAGTCTTATTTGGCGCAGCGATAATAGATTCAAGTTCGCCGGGGGCGAGCCGCAGCTTTTTCACCGCATATTCGCGGTCGCTCTCGAGCAGATCCGCCGGATAGACCGGTTCCTTCATCTTTTCCAGCGCCTCGCTGCGCGTCATCTGGCCCGACAGGATCAGATTGGAATAGTGCGCCTTGCGCTTGTCGATGTTGAACTTCTTCGGCAGCAGATAGGCCTGATAGAATCGTGTATAGATCGACTCATAGTGCTTGCCGCCATAATAGACCCAGCCGAGTTGCGTGGTCAGCAAATCCATCGCTTCGCTCTTGTCGTAATCAACGTAGTTGAGGATCGAGACGAGACGGACACGGCGGAGAAATACAAAGTAAAACAGCTTCAACAGCGAGAAGTGCGGATATGTGCTCAATTTCAACTTGCCGAAGCGACGATGCACATCCTTCACATAGGCCCAATCGAAATAGCCGTAGCCCCATTTCTCCGGCAGTATCGCCTCCGAAACGACATTTGTGCCCGTGATGACGTGCTTAAGGCCGTGTTTCGCAGCAATCTCATACATCAACGCGAAGATCGCATGATCGGATGGAACCTCGCCGTCAGGCGTCGAAGCCTTGAGAAACGAAATTTGAAGATCGCGGAATTCCTCCCAGTCGATCACGTGCGTGTAGAGATCGATGCCAAGCTTGTTGAGCGTCTTTTCGATATTGGCGACCGCAAGCTCCGAATCCCAGCCGTTGTCCAGATGAACCGCAAGCGGCCGCAGCCCGTGCTGCTTGACCAGCCACGCGACATAAGTGCTGTCTACGCCGCCGCTGACACCGATGACGCAATCATAATCCTTACCTGCGCCGGCAGCTTTGATGTCTGCGATCAGGGCGGCGAGAGCGGCCTTGCGCTGATCCACCGGGATCAGGCGCTTGCCGGAGACTTCCGCATATCGCGCGCAATGATTGCACACGCCAGCCGCATCGAAAGTGATGTCGGGGTCTGTCGTGTCCATGAGGCATTGGGTACAAACCCTCAGCGCCGCCATTTAATTTCCTAAACCATTATGATTTTAGCTGCTTATAGTAAGCTCGAAATGCCATCAAGCACCTCTACTATGCAGCAAGATTAAGCTAAAGATTGATACTGCGATAATTTTTGTTCCAGATTGCAAATCTACTATAACCGCCAATTCTCAATTATTTTTTTCCTTACGGGCGCACGCTCTCGCAGAACCCGCTAAATAACACTTACAGGAGAAAACATGACTTCGGGCACTTGCAGGACGAAGGAAGATGTGGACGATAGCCGCATTGCAAAGATTGCCCTGCAATGTGTTCCAGCAATTAGTTTCTTCAGCTTTGTATCGACAAGCCTTGGCGATATCGTATCGATCGTTTTTACCGGAATATCTCTTTTTCTGATTTTTAAGAAGCCCGATTCAAGAACGAATACCCCGGTTATCCTCGCAGCGTTGTGGATATCGTATCTGATCTTTTCTGCCGCTTACGCCACACAAACGAATTCGCCCGGAGATCATTGGCGTGGCATCGGAAAGTATTGCTTCATCGCAATCGGTTTCCTGGCGACGGTCCCCTTCAGTTTAATCCTTAGCAGGGATCATCTCAAAAAAGATACGCTGGTCTTGCTTTTCCTGACCGGACTTGTCGGCGGCGGAGCCTTCGTTCTTGTCCGCAACGGCGCAGCAGATTTTCTGGCACACGGATGGGCTGACTCGATGGACAGCCTGGGCAAGCTGAACCGAAATTACGTCGGGTTGATTTGCAGCCTTTCGATCATCAGCATTTCCGGACTGATCTATTTTCTCTGTTCTCAAGCAAACATCCGCTGGGCAAGAAAAATGGTCATCATCGCGGCGCTTGCCTTTCTGCTGTTCTGCGAAGTGATCCTCCTCGCGCGCACGCAAAGCCGCACTTCTTATTTTGCCACAGCAGCAGCTATGACAATATGGGCGTTCACCATCCTAATTATCGACCGCCAGGGCAGCAGCGACAAAAAAGCCCTCATGCGGAAATTGATTATTCCTCTTGCCATTGTCGCTGCGGTTACGGGGCTGCTGGCTGCATACTTCCCGCTCATCAGTACGAGATTTGATCTCGGTTTCGTCTCTCAATTATCTTTAGATCATCTCAGCATTAATTCAGCACTGGCAAAAGCAGCTTCGACAAGCAGCGATGCGGATCGACTAAGGCTCATTTCGGTCGCGCTCGACTTGATCAATCAGCGTCCGTGGTTTGGGTGGGGACCCGATGCCACTCGTTTGATCGATACGTTTTCGCCATATCCAAGCATCAGGAATCTGATTCAGTTTCATAACGGGTATATGCAGACACTCGTGAGTTTCGGCATCGTCGGCACCACGTTTCTGACAATTCTGATTGTTGCCGGCATCAGGTTCGCAATACTCCGGCGCACAACCAGCCAGGAATCCGCGCGTCTCTCGAAGATTTTCTTCGCCACGTTGCTGGCATTGGTTGTCTACATTTTGATTGCAAACGTTACAGAGAGCATTTTGATGGTCAAAGCCCCCGCGATGATCTGCTTGTTTGTAATCGCGATCGCCTGCGCCCGCCCAGCCCCGGCCAGCACTCACCAACCACGATACAGCGCGCCGTGAACGTGAGACACGGCCTAAATCGAGCCCGGTGTATTTTGACCATTTGACACCACAACCCGATCATGGCCGTAAGTCTTCAGCTTCAAGGCGTTTTTGCTTGAATCTTGGCCTCATAGGGGGCAAGGAAGCACAACTATCCTTCGGCTTTTCCTTGGCTATCCGGAACCCGCATGACCCAAGCCGCCCGAAAAATCACCGATGATCCCTACGGTACGTTTGCGCTTATCAAGCGTCTCGTTTCCGAGCAGGGTCTCGTCTATTGGCGGCGATATCTGCTGGCCTTTGTCCTGATGGCTATCTCGGCCGCCTGCACCGCCGGTTCGGCTTATCTGCTTGGCCAGGTCATCAATCAGGCGTACGTCAACCGCAGCGTTCCCGGTATTTTCACCCTGTCCGTCATCATCATCGTGATCTTCACGCTGAAAGGCGCGTCGACTTACGGTAGCACAGTCATCCTTTCGACGATTAGCAACGCCATCCTCGCCAACAATCAGCGCAAGCTGTTCGCAAAATTGATGCGCGAAAATCTGACCTTTTTTTCGCAGCGTCATTCATCGGAATTTCTTGCACGTCTTTCGGCGGGTGCCGCGTCCGTGACGCAGGTTCTTGCCATGCTCGTCAGTGCGCTTGGCAAGGATCTTTTGTCGCTGATCGCCCTTGTCGGGGTGATGATCTTTCAAGATCCGATGATGTCGCTGTTCAGTTTTGTTGTCGCTCCGCCGGCGCTGTTCACCATCCGGAAGATCGTGCGGCGGATAAAGGGACTCGCGCGCAGCCAGTTCACCGGATCGGCGGATATCCTCGAAACCATTCAGGAATCGCTGCAAGGCATCCGCACGGTGAAAGCCTTCGGGCTTGAAGACCAGATGCAGACCCGCTTCAACAAGAGCGTCGCGGAGGTTCAAGCTTTTTCCAACAAAATGGCGCGGGTGCAGAACCGATCGAGCCCGTTGATGGAAATGCTCGGCGGCTTCGCAATTGCCGGTGCGCTGATGTATGGCGGCTACCGCGTGATCGCCACCGATGCAGCGCCCGGACAATTCGTATCGTTTGTCACCGCATTTTTGCTTGCGTACGAGCCCGCAAAGCGGCTGGCCCGACTCAATATCGATCTTCACAGCAACCTGGTCGGCGCCCGCATGCTGCTTGAGATCGTCGATAGTCCGGAAACCGAGCCGGACGACAGCGACAAGCCCCCGCTCCAATTGACCAATGCCAAGGTCGAATTGCGCGACGTCACTTTCGGTTATCGAGTCAACGAGCCGGTTCTGAAGCGCATGAGTTTCGTCGCCGAACCAGGCAAGGTCACGGCACTCGTTGGACCATCGGGCGGCGGAAAATCGACCGTGCTGGCGCTGCTGCTGCGGCTTTATGAAATCGATCAAGGCGCCATCGTGATCGACAATCAGATCATCGCCGATTGTTCCCGTAACTCGCTACGCGCGCAATCGGCCTATGTCGGACAGGACGTTTATCTGTTCCGCGGTACGATCCGCGAGAACATTGCTTTCGGCAAAGCCGATGCGACGCAGGATGAAATTGTCGCTGCCGCGAAGGCCGCCTACGCGCATGATTTCATCATGGGCTTCCCGGCCGGTTACGACACGCAGGTGGGTGAACACGGCGCACAGCTTTCGGGCGGCCAACGTCAGCGCATCGCCATCGCTCGTGCGTTGATCAAGGATGCCCCTATCATCCTGCTTGACGAGGCCACGGCGGCGCTCGACTCCGAATCTGAAAAGCTGGTGCAAGAAGCGATTAACCGTCTGTGTCAGAACCGCACGACCATCGTCATCGCGCACCGCCTGCATACCATTATACACGCCGATCGAATTCTCGTGGTCGAGGGCGGTGTCGTCGTCGAATCTGGCCAACACGACGATCTGTTGCAACGTGGCGGCCGCTATGCTGCGTTTTTCCGCCTGCAGCACCGCGAGAGCAATATCGTGCCGCTTGCAGCCAACGCCTGAATTTTGTTCGTGGCCGATGATTCCGCGTAAACTGCTGCAGCCTATCCAAGGATGGCTACGAGCTGCGGAATTGCTAAAGTTTGAGGCCTTGATGGAATGGTCGGAGTGGCAGGATTTGAACCTGCGACCCCTGCGTCCCGAACGCAGTGCTCTACCGGGCTGAGCCACACTCCGACATAGGGCGGTCTTATAACCGGAGGTGTTTCCTGCCGCAAGACGCAGTAAAGCGGGCTCACTTCCATCCGGTTGGGCCACTGTTTCAACTGCAGATAGCGGTTTTTTGTAGATTGTTGTGCCGCTTATAAGCTAATCGCTTGCTGCCTGAAGACCGGAAAACTCATGTCTGAGCGTATTATTCCCCTGATTATGTGTGGTGGCGCGGGGACACGGCTATGGCCTGCCTCGCGTGAGGGGCGGCCCAAGCAGTTCCTGCAATTGTTCGGCGTGCATTCGACATTTCAGGACACGATTCTGCGAGTGTCCGAGCCGGTATTGTTCGAGCGGCCGATCATTATCACGAATAACGCCTATCGTTTCATGGTGCTGGAACAGCTCTTGGCGATCGATCGCGAGGCTGACGTGCTGCTCGAGCCGCTGCGCCGCGATTCCGGTCCGGCGATTGCCGCAGGTGCGGCGTTCGCACTTGGACGTGAACCGGACGCGGTGGTGCTCGCGCTCGCCGCCGATCATGTGGTGAGTGATACCGCCGCGTTCGCCGATGCCTGCCGCAAGGCACTCGATGTTGCGCGCGCTGGAAAGATCGTGACCTTCGGCGTGCAGCCAACCCAACCTTCGATCGAATACGGCTACATCAAACCAGGCAAGACAATCTCCGGCGAGGTGCTGGCCATCGATAAATTCGTCGAGAAGCCGGATGCCGCGACGGCCGCGGGTTACGTCAAGGACGGCTATCTGTGGAACAGCGGCAACTTCATGTTTCAGGCGCAGGCGCTGCTCGACGAATATTCCAAAATCGACGCACCGAGCGTGAGCAACGTCCATGATGCGGTGAGCAAGGCGGGAAGCGATCTCGGCTTTGTCACGCTTGAAGCGGATGCGTTTGCCGCCGCCGCTCCGATTTCCATCGACTATGCCGTCATGGAGAAGACCGCGCAGGCCGCCGTCATTCCGGTATCCTATGGCTGGTCGGATGTCGGCTCGTGGCGAGCGGTGTGGGAGTTGTCGGAAAAGGACGAGCACGGCAACGCGGCGCAGGGTTTTGCCGTGTTCGAGGGGGCATCCAATTGCAATGTTGCGACCGACAAGGCGCTGGTCGCTCTCGAAGGCGTCGAGGATCTCGTGGTGGTGGCGACGCAGGATGCGGTGCTGATCTCACGGCAGAAGGACCCCGGCGGATTGAAGCGCCTGGTTGCGAAACTGAAGAAAGTCGCACCGCAGGTCACCGAGGATCACCTCAAGGTGCACCGTCCATGGGGATCGTATCAATCGCTCGATATCGCCGAGCGCCATCAGGTCAAGCGCATCATCGTCAAGGCGGGCGGGCGGCTGTCGCTGCAAAAGCATCATCACCGTTCCGAACACTGGATCGTGGTGCGCGGCGCGGCGCTGGTCACCGTCAACGAGACGCAGAAGATCGTGCATGAAAATGAATCGATCTACATTCCGATGGGCGCCGTTCACCGCATGGAAAATCCCGGCAAAATCCCGCTGGAGCTGATCGAGGTCCAGACCGGCAGCTATCTCGGCGAGGATGACATCATCCGGATCGAGGACGATTACCGGCGGTCATGACCCGCTAAGGTTACAGAGAAACAATGCCAAAGATGGCCGGAGCGGCTAGATTTGAACTTGCGGCCGCTTTGATCCCGTGGCCCCTGCATTCCGAACGCAGTGCTGTGCCGGGCTGAGCCTCACCACGACATAAGACCGGCCTTATAACCGGGGTCTCACGCGCCGAAAGAAGCGGTATAAGGCTTCCCAAGTCTTTTATCCTGCCCGGGAAACCAGCGAAAATGCCCGTTAAGCTCACCACAAGAACGATTGCGGCCAGCCCGGACGCCGCTGGAATAGCCGCCCGCTGCCTTGCAGAGGGTGGACTGGTCGCATTTCCCACGGAAACGGTCTATGGGCTCGGCGCTGACGCCACCAATGCCGATGCAATTGCCAGGCTTTATCTCGCCAAGGGACGGCCCTCGTTCAATCCTCTGATCGCCCATGTTGGAACGCTGGCGGCATCGCAGAAGATCGCCCGTTTCAGCGAGGACAGCCTGAGACTGGCGCAGGCGTTCTGGCCGGGACCGCTGACGCTGGTGCTGCCCAAGGCGAACGATTGTCCGGTTTCAGAACTGGCCACGGCCGGGCTCGACACCATCGCCGTGCGGATTCCGGCTCATCGCGTTGCACGTGACATCCTGGAGGCCTTCGGCAAGCCTGTCGTTGCGCCCTCCGCAAATCTGTCCGGTCATGTCTCGCCGACGACGGCGCGGCATGTGCATGACGACCTCTCCGGCGGCATCGATCTGATCGTCGATAGCGGCCCGGTCGATGTCGGCGTTGAATCCACGATCATCGGCTGCTTCGGCGCACCCGTGCTCCTTCGCCCCGGCGGTCTGCCGCGCGCCGAGATCGAGCGCGTGCTGGGCAGCCCGCTGATGCAGCAGGCACAAGATACGGAAAGTGATGACGCGCAGCCGCTCGCGCCCGGTATGCTGGCCTCGCATTATGCGCCGCACACGCCGGTAAGGCTGCGGGCCAACCATCTCGAACCCGGCGAGGTGCTGCTGGCGTTCGGCCCGATCCTCTCCGGGACCGACCCGGCGCGGGCGCTGAATCTGTCCGCGCAAGGTGACCTGATGGAAGCAGCCGCGAATCTGTTCAGCCATCTGCGCCTGCTCGATGCCAGAGATGCGCGCGCCATCGCGGTGATGCCCATTCCCGACGATGGCCTTGGCGAGGCGATCAACGACCGGCTTCGCCGTGCCGCCGTGCAACGCGATTGAAGCCAGCGACCATGCCTTTGCAGGACATGCCATGAAAGCCATCAAGCCAACCTCGCCCGCTGCGTCACCCGGTCTTTCATCGGATGTGCTGGCACGATTTGCCGCCATCGTCGGCGACAAACACGCGCTCACCGACGCGCAGGAAATCGCGCCCTATCTTGTCGAAGAGCGAGGCCTCTATCAGGGCCACTCGCCATTGGTGTTGCGGCCGGGATCGGCGGCGGAAGTCTCCGCGATCTGCAAGCTCGCGAGCGAGACAAGAACCGCGCTGGTGCCGCAAGGCGGCAATACGGGCCTGGTCGGCGGACAAACGCCGCACCATGGCGAGGTCGTGCTGTCGCTGCGCCGGCTCGACAAGGTGCGCGAAATCGACGTGCAGTCCAACACCATGACCTGCGAGTCTGGCGTCATTCTTGCGAATGCTCACGAGAGCGCGGCTAAAGTGGACCGGCTGTTTCCGCTCTGGCTTGGCTCGGAGGGCAGTTGCACCATCGGCGGCACGCTTTCCACCAACGCCGGCGGCATCGCCGCGCTCGCGTATGGCGTTGCCCGCGATCTTGCACTTGGCCTCGAAGTTGTCCTTGCGGACGGGCGCATCCTGAACGGCCTGTCCAAGCTGAAAAAGGACAACACCGGCTACGATCTTCGCAACATATTCATCGGCGCCGAAGGCACGCTCGGCATCATCACCGCCGCAACGCTGAAACTTTTTCCGAAACCGCGCAGCGTCGAGACCGCCTATGTCGGCCTGCCCTCGCCTGAAGCCGCCTTGAAATTGCTGACCCTCGCGCAAACCGCCGCCGCATCCAGCCTCACCAGTTTCGAGCTGATTGCTCACATCGCCGTTGAGTTCTCCGTCAAACACGGCCCGGATATCAGCGCGCCATTGACCAATGCCTACCCGTGGTACGTCCTTATGGAAATTTCATCGCCGCGTGACGATGCGCGAGACACGCTGGAAGCGGTACTCGGCAGGGGCATGGAACAAGGTCTCGTCGAGGATGCAGTGATCGCATCCAATCTTGACCAGCGAAATGCGTTCTGGAAATTGCGCGAAGTCATCTCGCCGGCCCAAAAGCCGGAGGGCGGCTCGATAAAGCACGATTTGTCGGTGCCGGTCGCCGCGGTGCCGGAGTTTCTCAAGGAGGCTGACGCCGCTGTCACCAAACTCATTCCCGGGGCCCGGCCGGTTCCATTCGGCCATCTCGGCGACGGCAACATCCATTACAATGTCAGTCAGCCGGTCGGTTCAGACAAGGCCGCTTTCCTTGCGCGCTGGCACGACGTGAATGCTGTCGTTCACGCGCTCGTCGCCAAATATCGCGGCTCGATTTCAGCCGAGCATGGCATCGGTTTCCTCAAGCACGACGATCTGCCCGGCGTAAAGGACCCCGTGGCTTTTGAGGTCATGCGATCGATCAAACACATGTTCGACCCGCTCAACATTCTCAATCCAGGGAAGGTCCTGTAACCGCGCGCGGCGCTTACGTCGGGCACATTTTACCGCTAGAACTACCTAGAGTACGATTTCTTCAGCCCCCTTTAACTCCGAGGACTGGACACTGCGGATCATGTCAGGGGCTTCGACCACGGCGAAATCTGAAAGCGTCTCCGCTTGCGATGAGCAAGGAGAGGACGACACACGTGAGCGACTGCTCACGGACGCCAATATCAATCCGCGCACCGGGCTGGCGACGGATTACCTGAATCATTTCAACGAAGCGATCATGCTTCTGGAGATGATCCCGGACATCCCCGAATGCGCCGAGGATTTCATCGGCTGGCGCCCGCGCTCCTACCGCGAACATTTTGAGGCCTCCCATCTCAGCGCATATGAGCTTATTATTCGGGCCTATGATGAAGCCGACCCTCTTTATCGGGCACAGTTCGATCGGACGGTCGATTCCATGACCGCAATTCTTCTTGCCGTGAATGACGGCATGAGGGCAGCGCGCGACGACAGGCGGATGATCCTCGCGCGGCAGGCCGCAGACTGGATCAAGCCCCTCCTGCTGCGGGCGGACCGACTGATCCATGGAAGCCTTGAGACCGGCGCCGACCGAGACCTGAAACAGGAAGCGCCGGAAAAATAGGAAACGATGTTGCCCGATCCGAAACCGCAAATTGCGGTCAGCACCGCCGTTGTCCGAGAGGACAAGGTGCTGCTGGTGCGCCGGGCCGTTCCGCCCGCAAATCATTATTACACCTTCCCAGGCGGGCGCGTGGAATACGGCGAAACCCTCGCACAGGCAGCCGCCCGTGAGGTGCTTGAGGAAACCGGGCTCGTCGTTGAGATCGGGGATATGCTGGGCTGGCGCGAATACCTGCCCTCCAAGCATGGCGGGATCGGCCATTTTGTTATCCTGCCCTTCGCGGCCCGCTGGATCAGCGGCGAAATCTGCCTCAACAACGAACTCGACGATGCCAAATGGCTCGCGCCGGGCGATCTGGACGGTCTTCGCCTCACCGAGCGCCTCGAAGAACTTGCCATTGCCGCGGTTCACCTGATGAACGGCTGACCGGCGACGTCAGCACTGATCCCGACAAGCCGCTTTTCTTTAAGCTGGGCATGATCCTGTCCGAAAACCGGTTTCCACTTTTCAGGATCATGCCCTATAGCGTTTTCGAGCGAAGTGGACGCCGGTTCGCGTGAAGAAAACGCGTCAAAGAAAAACACAGCGCCTTGCGTCCCCCGCGCCGGGAGGGCTATGACCCCGTCATGATGCGACGTCTTGTGCCCCTCATTCTGGTTTTCGCGCTGATCCTGCCCGGCCTCGCGCGGGCGCAGGACGCCGCAGCGCCGTTCGATGCCGAACTGCAACGGCTGGCCGAAATTCTCGGCACGCTGCATTACCTGCGCGGTGTCTGCGGCACCAATGAAGGCCAGAAATGGCGCTCTGAAATGCAGGCCTTGATCGATGCCGAGACGCCAACCGGCGATCGCCGCTCCCGCATGATCGCCGCCTTCAACCGGGGGTATAACGGTTTCCAGCAGACCTACCGGACCTGCACGCCGGCTGGGCGGGTCGCCATTCGCCGGTATCTGGAGGAAGGCTCCAAAATCTCGAAAAACCTGACGTCCCGGTATGCGAACTAGGCATTTTCCTTCCTGAACGGCCTTTATTACAACTTGGTCCGGCAGCGTTAACCTTTCCTCAAGAACTGGCTGGCCGCGCCCGTCCCCCATGTTAAATGGTTTGGCGATTTCAACACGCTTCACACGCGATTGCCTCAGGTTGTCCGATTAAATGCCCCCATATTCCAACCTTGCCCCCGCGCGCGCTCCTCTCCCCGATCAGGAGCAGAAAAAAGCCGCGCTGAACTATTTGAATGAAGCGTGGGCCGAAGCATTGCATGACGGCATCGACGGCGATTGCCTGGCGCAGGCCAGCCTGTTCACCGCTCTGGCCGAACTGGTAAGCACTTATGGCGAGGACGCCGTGGCGACCTTCGCCGAAGGCCTTGGCGGCCGCGTGCGCACCGGCGAATTTTCGGTGGTCGAGTTCAAGCAATAGACCAGCGCCGGATAGACTTGGTCATTACGGCTGATTATTCTTTCGGAAGGCCGATAGGCCATTGTTCCAACGAACATGGCACATACCGTTCCGTCGGCACCCAGATCACAAGGGTGGGTTTGAAAAGCCTCACATCGTTGAAATCGAAATTGCACTGCGCGTGATGCAGCCATCCGATCCTGTCGATGGCTGCCGTATTCTTCCAGAATGGCAACCAGAACCCCTGAGTAAAAGAATCGCCCAGAACCAGGACGCGCGCTCCCTCCGCTCCTACTCGTTCGCTCGCCCCCTTTCGATCATAGGTATGACTATCGAAGACCTTGAGAAATGGGGGCGAACGCATAATCGACACCTTTTCCCAGGAGCCGTCGATTGGAATGGCCACAGACGGCGCCATGTCCCGAACGTAATATTGAATTCCCAAAAAGCGTGAGAGGTCGCCCCCCAGAACCGGGCTCGGCGGCCCCAATACGGATGTGGGCAAGGCCCATTGCGGATATCCTGCGTCGGTGACGACCGAATTAAATGCCAATAACGCCCCGAGATAATTCCAGTGCGTTTCAGTTGATCCGTAAAGCGCCTTACCGTCTCCATGCGCCAGAAAAACCGACCGGATATCGCTCGTGCCGATTGCGCGCTTTTTCAATTCGTGGAGGGCAAGATCGTATTCCCGAGGAACGTCTTCGGAAGGCCGGAATGGCATGTCCTCAATTGCAATCGATTGCGCGTTTGGTGCGATCGCAACGATGAGATCGCTGCCTTCCTTGCGCAGCTCTCGTTTCAGGACCGCCGCGATGTCGGCAAAGCGCGCAACCTCGGGCTGCCGATAAATATCGCCGAACGATTGCGCGGTAGCGTTATCCTCCGCGAAATAAAGGTGATGGTTACGGCTGATATAAACGCGGGATGTGAGAGAAGAATTCAAATTGTATCCGACAATACCGCGAACCAGAGGAGCAAACGCGGCATACTTCATCCGAAAGCGAACATAATCCTGAATTGGTTTGAAGACGTTCGTCGATGCAGAACGTGTTTCAACAGGATGGGAGAATGGGTCCGGTACAAAACTTCCCAGCATCAGGAGAACGAAAAGTCCGGCTATAAAAAGTCCCTGATATCTGAGTTTGGCGATAAGCATGTCAGAACCGGTAATAGAGGAACGGGCTATAGCTGCTCGATCGCGCGATGATAAAACATGCAAAAAACAGAATCGAAAAAAAGGCCGTATTCACGATTGCATAGGCCAGCGTGCCTCTCGAAAGAAATCCTGGCGAATAAAATCTTGGCCATTTCCAAAGACTGAGCGCGCCCGCGATCAGCAGAACCGAGATCAAAACCGGCGAGAGCATCAAATTGAGATGAATTGGCATCTTGTGAAAGCCGTTCCACCCCAAAAGAGCGCGGAACATGCTTAGCGCCGAATCGAAATCATTGGCTCTGAACCAGACCCATCCGATAAAAGCGACCAGCACCGTGTAGAGGTGCGCTATCTCCCGTGGCAAGCGCTTGAGCAATGCCCCCATACCCGCACGTTCAAGGGCAAGGAACAGGCCGTGATGAGCGCCCCAGATGACGAAGGTCCAGCTCGCTCCGTGCCAAAGCCCACAGAGCAAAAATACGATCCAGAGATTTCGATAAGTTTGCAGGCTCGACCCACGGCTACCTCCGAGCGGAATGAAAAGGTAATCTCGAAGCCACGCTGACAGGCTCATATGCCATCGGCGCCAGAACGACGTAATGCTCAGGGCGCTATAGGGAATCCGAAAATTGCGCGGCAGGGTGAAACCCATCATGACGCCCAACCCCACGGCCATCGCCGAATAACCACCGAAATCGAAGTAAATCTGCATCGCATAAGCGTAGAGACCGAGCCACGCCACGGTGACTGATGCGGTGTGATACGTATCGAATACATAATCGGCGATCGGAGCGACCTGATCGGCGATCAAGAGCTTCCATGACAGCCCGATGATGAAAATACGCATTCCCGCGGTGAACCGGCCCGGCGTTTCGCGCCGGTCACGCAACTGATGCGCTACCGTTGAATAGCGCACGATCGGGCCGGCAACCAATTGCGGAAACATCGACATATAGAGCATAAATTCTTCAAAGCGGCGGTTTGCGGCGACCTTCCTCTTCGCGACGTCGGCGATGTAGGAGATGGCATGAAATGAATAAAAGGAAATGCCGAGCGGCAGGCCGATGCGAGGTACGGGGATGTGAAGCCCTGTAAAATCCAAAACGGAATTCAGGTTCTCGACGAAAAATCCCGTATATTTAAAAACTCCCAGTCCAAGCAGATTGCCAGCAACGCCCCAGCCTAGCAAACGATAGCGGCGCTTGTCGTCCACAGCGTCGTCAATTGCCAGGCCTAGCCGGTAATTCGCCGCGATCGAACCGATCAGAAGCACCAAAAAAGCAGGCGCCGAGGCCGTATAGAATATCAGCGAAAAAACGATGATGACGATGTTCTTTTTACGCATCGTCTTGGACGGAAAATAAAAAAGCAAAAAGAGCGGAAAAAAGAAGATCAAAAAATCCGCTGACGCAAAAGTCATATTGCGATAACTTTCTAGACCTTGCCAAAGCAGACGAAGTCCGGCGCAAGCGTGCCGGCGAATTCCTTGTGGTGATATCGGATCATGAGACCGGTACGCATGGATATCACGGCTTGAGGGTTTCCGTGAAACGCACCGTTTCGCCCGTCGATGGCGTGACGAGTTCACCCTGCCACATCACACGCCGCCCTCGCACAAACGTGCCGACCGGCCAGCCTTTGACCTTCACGCCGTCATAAGGGGTCCACCCTGCCCGCGATGCGGTCCAGGCATTGGTGATGGTCTCGCTGCGCTTCATATCCACGACCGTGAAATCCGCATCATAGCCTGCGGCGATGCGGCCTTTGCACGCAATGTTGAAAATGCGCGCCGGTCCCGCGCTCGACAGATCGACAAAGCGCGCCAGCGACAAACGCCCAGCATTGACGTGATCGAGCATGACCGGCACCAGCGTCTGCACGCCCGTCATGCCGGAGGGTGACGCCGGATAGACTTTCGATTTTTCTTCCAGCGTATGCGGAGCATGGTCGGAGCCCAGCACATCGACAATGCCCTGTTCGATGCCGCGCCAGATGCCCTCGCGGTGGCTGGCGTCACGCACCGGCGGATTCATCTGCGCGCGGGTGCCGAGGCGCTCATACGCTTCCGGGCCGGCCAGGGTGAGATGATGCGGTGTCGCCTCACAGGTCGCGACATCTTTATGATCGCGTAAAAATTCGATCTCTTCTTTGGTCGAGATATGCAGCACATGGATGCGCTTGCCGCTTTCGCGCGCGATCGCGACCAGCCGCTGCGTCGCCATCAGCGCCGCGATCTCGTCGCGCCAAACCGGATGCGAGCGCGGATCGCCCTCAACGCGCAGATGCTTACGCTCATTCAGGCGGTACTCGTCCTCGGCATGGAACGCCGCGCGGCGGCGGATCACGGCGAAAATCCTCTTCAGGGAATCGTCATCCTCGACAAGAAGACTACCGGTGCTTGAGCCGATGAACACCTTGACCCCCGCGCAACCCGGCGCGCGCTCCAGTTCCGGCAGATCGCGGACATTCTCGCGCGTGCCGCCGATGAAGAAGGCATAATCGCAATGCATACGATGATGGCCGGCCTTCACCTTCGACGTGAAAGCTTCCTCGGTCACTGTCAGCGGATTGGTGTTCGGCATCTCGAACACCGCCGTGACACCGCCCATCACCGCGCTGCGCGATCCCGATTCGAGGTCTTCCTTGTGGGTCAGGCCCGGCTCGCGGAAATGCACCTGCGTGTCGATCACGCCGGGCAGGATGTGAAGGCCCTTGCAGTCGATCACCTCGCTTGCGCTGGCGCCGCCGAGCGATCCAATCGCAGCGATCCGGCCATTGGAAACAGCGATATCACGCACCCCCTCGCCGTCCTGATTGACGACCGTGGCTCCTTTTAGAATCGCGTCAAATGTCTGCGCCATCGCTCTCAAAATGCCCGTTTCAACAAGTGACAGGCCCCTTGCGGGCCTTGTTGCCGGCACTCTACAGCCTTACCTTAGCAAAGGGGTATCCGCGCGGCGTATTTCCCCAGAGAACTGAAGAATTTCCTCCCCGGGCCCCGATGAAAGCAGCATTTCTCCCCGATCGCGGCGTTGTGAAGGTCAGCGGCGAAGACGCGCGCGCGTTCGTCAATAATCTCGTCACGACCGATCTCGAATTGCTGCGCCCCGGTGAGGCACGGTTTGGCGCGCTCCTGACGCCGCAGGGCAAGATCATCGCGGACTTTCTGGTGACGCAGGCTCCGGATGGCGAACTGCTGTTCGACTGTCCGAAGGCGCTGGCGAAGCCGTTCGCCGATCGCTTGAGTTTTTACAAGCTCCGCGCC
Organism: Afipia sp.; assembly: GCA_036398335.1. GTDB lineage: Bacteria > Pseudomonadota > Alphaproteobacteria > Rhizobiales > Xanthobacteraceae > Afipia. Next base: position 15,832 of record DASWQB010000057.1, read on the forward strand.
AAGGTCACGATCGAGAATCCTCTGGACGCTTTTGATGTGCTCGCGGTGTGGGACGGCGAACCGACAGTGAAGCCTGATCTCGCTTTCGCCGATCCGCGCAATCCGGCACTCGGCTGGCGGCTTCTGGTTCCCTCGGGCGCGGTCCAAGAGACCGCTGGGGCCATCGGCGCGCAAATGACCGATGAAGCCGCCTATGAGGCGCACCGCATTGCCTGCGGCGTACCGCGCGGCGGTATCGACTTCATCTACAGCGATGCGTTTCCGCACGAAACCAACATGGACCGCCTGCACGGCGTCGCCTTCGACAAAGGTTGCTATATCGGCCAGGAGGTCGTCTCCCGCATGCAGCATCGCGGCACCGCAAGAACGCGCATTCTGCGTGTCGCGTTCGCAGATGGCGCACCGGAACCCGGCACGCCCATCACGGCAGGCGACAAATCCATTGGCACCATAGGCTCATCCACGCGGCAGTCTGGCGCGCAAGATTCGGGCGGCCAAAATATCGGCCTTGCATTGATACGAACAGATCGCGCGAGCGATGCGCTCGACGCCGGATTGCAGTTCTCCGCCGGTGGCGTCACGATTTCGCTGGTTTCGCCAGACGACGTTCGCACGGCAACGAAAGCCTCCGTATGAGGAGCGCGAGACTTCACGACGACGGGCTGCATCGCTGCCCGTGGCCGGGCGAAGACCCGCTCTATGTCGCCTATCACGACACTGAATGGGGCGTGCCGGAATACGACGACCGCGCGCTGTTCGAGAAACTCATCCTCGACGGCTTTCAGGCCGGCCTGTCCTGGATCACGATTTTGCGCAAGCGCGAGAATTTTCGCAAAGCCTTCGACAATTTCGATCCGGTGAAAATCGCGCGCTACGATCAGAAAAAAATTGCGGCGCTGATGAACGATGCCGGCATCGTGCGCAACCGCGCCAAGATCGAAGGCGCAGTCAACAGCGCCAAAGCTTACCTCAAGATCATGGAAGAAGGCCCCGGCTTCTCCAAGCTGCTGTGGGACTTTGTCGGCGGCAAGCCGAAGATCAACGTCCGCAAGACGATGGCGCGTGTCCCTGCCTCGACGCCGGAATCCATCGCGATGTCGAAGGAACTGCTCAAGCACGGATTCAAGTTCGTCGGACCCACCATCGTTTATGCCTTCATGCAGGCGACCGGCATGGTCAACGATCATCTCGAATCATGCCACTGCCGCAGTGCGTCCGGCAAAACGAAACCGCTCGCGCACGCCAAAAAAACGCTTTCGAAGAAAAAATCCGCAAAGAAAAAATGACGGCAAAAAAACCTCCTGTAAAATCCGACACCCGCGCCTGGCAGCGCATGCTCTCCGGACGCCGGCTCGATCTGCTCGATCCCTCTCCTCTCGATATCGAAGTTGAGGACATCGCGCACGGCCTTGCCCGCGTCGCGCGCTGGAACGGGCAGACCCATGGCGCGCATATCTTCTCGGTGGCGCAGCATACCTTGCTGGTCGAGGCGGTATTGCGCGCGCAGACCCCGCGTGTCGATCACCGCATCCGCCTTGCCGCGATGCTGCACGACGCGCCGGAATATGTGATCGGCGACATGATCTCACCGTTCAAGGCGGTGATCGGCGGCTCCTACAAGCAGGTCGAGAAGCGTCTTTTATCGGCGATCCACGTCCGCTTCGGATTGCCTGCGATTTTGCCGGATGAGATTGAAA
>DASWQB010000058.1:0-2136 GCA_036398335.1 Afipia sp.
AAAAATGGTTCGGCCTCACGTCGCTATCGTCACGACCGTCGAGCCGGTGCATCTGGAATTCTTTTCCGGCATTGAGGCGATCGCCGACGCCAAGGCCGAAATTTTCAGCGGCGTTGAGCCTGGCGGTGCGGCGGTTCTCAATATCGACAATTCGCAATTCGCGCGCCTTGAGTCCAAAGCCAAAGAGGCTGGCGTCGCACGCATCGTGGCCTTCGGCACAGCGGCCAATGCCGATGCGCGGCTGGTCGACGTGGCGCTGCATCCGGCGTGTTCGGCTGTGCGCGCCGAGATTCTCGGTCATGATGTCGCCTACAAGATTGGGGTGCCGGGGCGGCACATGGCGATGAATTCGCTGGCGGTGCTTGCGGCGGCCTCGCTCGCTGGGGCGGATCTTGCGCTGTCCGCGCTGGCGCTGACGCAGTTCAAGCCCGCGACGGGCCGCGGCGTGCGCCAGACGCTTGATCTTGCCGATGGTGCGGCGACATTGATCGACGAAAGCTATAACGCCAACCCGGCATCCATGGGCGCGGCGCTCAACGTGCTCGGGCAGGCCGAGCCGGGCGCGCGCGGCCGCCGCATCGCCGTTTTTGGCGACATGCTGGAATTGGGCCCGAGCGGCCCCGATCTGCATCGAGGTCTTGTGAAAGCAATCGAAGTCAACAGGATCGACGCGGTATTCTGCTGCGGCCCATTGATGCGATATTTGTGGGAGGCCCTTCCTTCCGCGAAAAAGGGCGGCTATGCCGACACGTCGGCACTGCTGGAGCCGCAGGTGATCTCGGCGATCGGCCCCGGCGATGTTATCACGGTCAAGGGTTCTCTCGGTTCGCGCATGAAGACGATTGTGAGTGCGCTCGAAAAGAAATTTCCATCCAAAGCCTCACTCGACGATCTGGCGGTATAGGCGGGTTTGAATGTTTTATTGGCTCACTGAATTGGTCGGTACGATTCCCGGCATCAACGTTTTTCGCTACATCACCTTTCGCACCGGCGGCGCGATGCTGACCGGCGCGCTTTTTGTTTTCATGTTCGGGCCATGGATCATCGACCATCTGCGCCTTGCTCAAGGCAAGGGCCAGCCGATCCGCGCCGACGGGCCGCCGACACACCTCGTCACGAAAAAGGGCACGCCGACCATGGGCGGACTGATGATCCTGTCGGGTCTTCTGGTGGCGACCTTGCTGTGGGCGAACCTGCGCAATCCCTATGTATGGGTCGTGTTGCTGGTTACGCTCGGTTTCGGTTTCGTCGGCTTCTATGACGATTATCTGAAGGTCTCCAAGCAGACCCATGCCGGCTTTTCGGGACGCACGCGCCTTGCCGTCGAAGCGGTGATCGCGATGATCGCCTGTTCCGTCATCGTCTGGGTCGGCCGCGACACAACGACCACAATTCTTGCAATTCCTTTCTTCAAGGACTTCGCGCTCAAGTTCGGCTGGTTCTTTATTATCTTCGGTACATTCATCATTGTTGGCGCGGGCAACGCAGTGAACCTCACCGATGGCCTGGATGGCCTCGCCATCGTACCGGTGATGATCGCAGCGGCGAGCTTCGGCATGATTGCCTATCTCGTCGGCAACGCCGTGTTCGCGGAGTATCTGCAAATCCGCTATGTCGCGGGCACCGGCGAGCTTGCGGTGCTGTGCGGCGCGGTGCTGGGCGCGGGGCTTGGCTTTTTGTGGTTCAACGCGCCGCCTGCGTCGATCTTCATGGGCGATACCGGCTCGCTTGCGCTCGGCGGCATGTTAGGGGCGATCGCGGTGGCGACCAAGCATGAGATCGTGCTCGCGGTGATCGGCGGACTTTTTGTGCTGGAAGCCGTCTCGGTGATCGTGCAGGTGGCCTCGTTCAAGCTGACCGGCAAACGCATCTTCAAGATGGCGCCGATCCATCATCATTTCGAACAGCTCGGCTGGACCGAGCCGCAGATCGTGATCCGGTTCTGGATTATCTCGGTGATGCTGGCACTGGCCGGCCTCTCGACGCTGAAGCTGCGGTGAAGCATTGATCCCCGTCACCTCCTTCGCGGGCAAGACCGTCGCCGTCTTCGGCCTCGGCGGCTCGGGGCTCGCGAGTTGCCACGCGCTGAAGGCCGGCGGCGCTGAAGTGATCGCGGCGGACGATAGCGCCGACAAC
>DASWQB010000059.1:0-25861 GCA_036398335.1 Afipia sp.
ATCATCAGCAAGAAGGCCAGCGCGGCGCACAGGCCGAATATTTCTAGAAACGAGCGCGTCGCCGGGCCGCATTTTGCAACGACCGCCGTCATCCGCATGTGTTCGGAGCGACGGAACGCAACCGCCGCGCCGAACATCGCCAGCCACAAAAAGAGAATCGAGGCCAGTTCGTCCGACCAGATCAGCGGGCGATGAAAGCCGTAGCGCGACACCACGCCGATAAAGAGCAGGACGATTTCCACAACGACCAGGAGCGCCGCCGGGATTTCGACCGCGTGCCCGAGCATGGATTCGATGCGGCCGAGCAATGAGTGCGGGGCGGGATCAACGATTTTCCCGCCCGCCGTGACATCGGTCGGTTGCGTCAGCGTGACGTCCGTCATCGCCATATCAGGTCAGCTTGCCGGCATTGTTTTCCAGAATAGCCCACGCCTCGTCGCCATATTTGGCTTTCCACTCGGCGTAGAAGCCCGCGCTGCGCAGCTTTTCGCGGAACGGCGCGAGGTCCGGCTTGTTGAAGGCGAGGCCCTTGGCGGTCAATTCGGTTTGCAGGCTGGCGTTGAGCTTTTCGGTGTCCTCGCGTGCCTTTACGCTGGCGGCGTTGATGTTTTTCGCGACGATGGTGCGCACGTCGTCCGGCAGCGCCTCCCATGCACGGCGGTTGGCGAGAAACCAGTATCCGTCCCACATGTGATTGGTCATCGAGCAGTATTTCTGCACTTCGTAGAATTTCGCGGTCGAAATCAGCGCCAGCGGATTTTCCTGGCCCTCGACGATCTTGGTCTGCAAGGCCGAATAGACCTCGTTCAGATTGATCGAGGCAGGAGAGGCGTCGAACGCCTTGAACATCGAAGTCCATAGCGGCGAGACAGGCACGCGAATCTTGAAGCCTTTATAGTCCTCGGGTGTCGCGATCGGATGCGTCGAGGATGTGGTCTGGCGAAAGCCGTTGTCCCAGATCTTGTCCATCGCCACCAGATTCGCCTTGGCGATCTGGCCGCGTACATAAGCGCCGAGGTCGCCGTCCATCGCTTTCCAGACTGAAGGATAATCCGGGAAGGCGAAGCCGATGCCGTTGATCGAGGCGGCCGGAACGAGGATCGCCAGAATGAGACCGGAGATGGTGAAGAACTCCACGCCGCCGGAGCGAAGCTGGCTCAGCGTATCGGTATCCGATCCAAGCTGGCTGTTCGGAAAAATCTGGACATCGACGCGCCCGCCGGTTTCCTGCTTGATGGCCGCCGACATTTCCCGGCCGCGTACGTTAATGGGGTGCGTGTCAGGAAGGTTGTTGGAGAATTTATAGTTGAATTCGGCCTGCTGGGCGCGCGCGATGTGCGGCGCTGCGATCAAGGCGGTGGTGGCGGCCGAGGCTTTCAGCAGGGTGCGGCGTGACAAATTCATTCGAAGCGTCTCCCGGTATTTTCGTTGAACGGCTTGTTTTTGTGGCGGCATCATAGAAAGACCGGCGAAGGAGTCACGCGTCCTTTTTATACGAGCGATCACAAATAAGGATAATTGTCGGCGCTGACGGTCGTCCTGAACGCTGCCGTGCGCTGCGGCGGCCGCGCGATCAGGTTCAAGTCGTGATTCCGGCCATTATATCGCCGCTTCCACCGATCCTTCGCTCCGCCATTGCCGCAGCTTGGTAATGGCGACGAACGACAGCACCGCGCCGGCAAGCGACCAGCATACGATCGGCGTCCATTGTAATAAGGTTTCATACGCGGAATTTCGTGTCACCCCGGTTGCGACTGCTGCGATGCGTATGACGGTGGCGAGCGCGGTCGCGGAAAACAGCAGCCCGAGGATCTTGCCCTCTGAGCCCTGCCCTCCGATCGCGGTGGCTGTGGCGATGGCGCTCACCAGAATGCAACCCCATGCCGCGCCGGCGATGAATTGCATCGCCAGCATGGAGTTCAGGCTTGCCGCATTTTCGATGGTGAGTATGGCGCCCGCACCTAACAGCCCCGCAACGCCCATGATCAGCAATCCGCCCAGACGGCGCGTGATGAAGCTGGCCGGAAACATCGCGATGTTGAATCCGATCCAGTAGACCGGCATCAGCCATTCCAGATCGGGCTGCTTGGCAAACCGCAAAAACAACGGCGCGCTGTTGATATTGAAATGCAGCTGGTAGCCGAACGCCAGGATCAGCACCGCAAGGATGAATAAAAACGCCAGCGTGCCGTAGGATTTGCGTAGGTTGATCGGCGTGCGGGCGACCGCTTTCAAATTCCCATCGCGCAATTGCCGTTCAATCCACGACATCGCCAGTGCTGTCAGCAGAAGCACCGCGCTGGATAGCGCGAACGGAATGCGCGGGTCGATTTCGCGCAGCGCGACACCGAGATAGGGCGATATTGCTCCGGCAAGCCCATAACCCAGCATCGCAAGGCAGGATAAAAACGGAATGGATGGCTTGGCTGCGAACTTGCCGAGCAAGGCCAACGGCGGCGCGCGCAGCGCCGAGGATGTCGCGGCCCAAATCCCGATGAGAATAATCAGGCCCATTTGGGCCTTGGGGCCGACATCGGCAACGAATGGCAGCGCCAGAAACGCCGCGCATGAGATCACCGTCAGCCAGATCACGACGCGGCTGAGGCGGCCGGCGATGCGGGTCATGCGATCGGCGGCGACGCCCATCAAGGTATCGGTCAGCGTGAACACGGCTTGATCGAGGAGGAGAATAATGATGACGGCGCTTGCCGGCAATCCGACCTTTGCGGCGAGTTGCGGCAGATAGACGACGTAAACAGTCCAGCCCAGCGTGAAAAACAATTGCAGCAACGCAATGTAGATTCCGGCTTTGCCGGCACCGCTGGTCCGTTCTTGCATGTCCATCCCGGTTTTCCTCGCGCTCGGCCGGCGTTGCAATCCACTTAATTAGACGAGTTCATCCCGCTGGACGTTCAATGACGTTGGTATCCCAAATTCCACGCTCTCGCAGACCGCGTTGAATGGCAGCCCTGCGTGCCGCGCGCAATCACGCGTCTTGCCGCGCATGGCTATACTATTTATGGCATTCCCAAGACGTTTTCGGGTGGATATTGTCCCGCCCGGCGGAGTGGAAAACCCTCCCTCGGAGCCCAAAAGTTCATGCATGACATTGCCTCGGAACCCTCGCGGCCGGTCGAAACGCGCTTCACTGAAGTGGTGTTTCCCGAACATTCCAACCATTACGGCACGCTGTTCGCGGGCAACGCGCTTGCGCTGATGGCGAAGGCCGCTTTCGTCGCCGGTGCGCGTTATGCCGGCTGCAACGTGGTGATGGCGCGCAGCGAGAGCGTCGAATTCACCGAGCCGGTGAAGGTCGGCGAATTGATCGAGATCATTGCCCGCGTCGAGCGGGCGGGGCGTTCATCCATGACCATCGCCGCCGAGATCGTCCGCGAGGATGTAGCGAGCGGCGCGCGCAAGCGTGTCGTCCATGGAACGTTCGAAATGGTCGCCGTCAATAAGGATGGACGGCCGGTTCCGATCATCAGCGGCGCGGATCGACAATCCTCCACGGAAGCGGCCAAATAAAATTTCGGGTAAAATTTCAAGCAAGGTTTCAAGTCAGAGGGATAGACGCAAGTGAAGCAGCACACCGTTCGCACGTACAAGTCCGCTGAGCATCTTGATCGCGCCGATCAGTTGGCGTGGAAGATCGCGCAGGTCGCCTCCGATCCTGTGGCCGTCGAGGCCGAAGTCACCGAGATGATCGGCAACCGCATCATCGACAATGCGTCGGTGGCGGCGGCATCCGTTGCGCGGCATCCGGTGGCGAGCGCGCGGGCGCAGGCGCAGGCGCATCCTTTTGCGCCGGGCGCGACTGTGTTCGGTCTGAACAAGAGCGAGCGCATCTCGCCGGAATGGGCGGCATGGGCGAATGGCGTTGCGGTGCGCGAACTCGATTTCCACGACACGTTTCTGGCCGCCGATTACTCGCATCCCGGCGATAACATTCCGCCCATTCTCGCGGTGGCGCAGCATGTCGGCGCATCGGGCGCAGATCTCGTGCGCGGCCTCGCGACGGGCTACGAGATTCAGGTCGATCTGGTGAAAGGCATCTGCCTGCACGAACACAAGATCGATCACATCGCGCATCTTGGTCCCTCGGCCGCGGCGGGCATCGGCACGCTGCTCAAGCTGCCGACTGAAATGATCTATCAGGCCGTGCAGCAGGCGCTGCATGTCACCACCACCACGCGCCAGTCGCGCAAGGGCGAGATTTCGAGCTGGAAGGCGTATGCCCCGGCCTTCGCCGGCAAGATGGCGATCGAGGCGGTGGACCGCGTGATGCGCGGCGAGGGCGCGCCGTCCCCCGCCTGGGAGGGCGAAGACGGTTTTATTGCGTGGCTGCTGAGCGGGCCGAAGGCGGAATACGTCGTGCCGCTGCCCGAGAAGGGCGAAGCCAAGCGCGCCATTCTCGACACCTACACCAAGGAGCACTCGGCCGAATATCAGAGCCAGGCTCTGATCGACCTTGCGCGCCGCATGGGTCCCAAGATCGGCGATCTGTCGAAGGTCGAGAGCATCGTGATCCACACCAGCCATCACACGCATTATGTGATCGGCACCGGCGCCAACGATCCGCAGAAGATGGACCCGAAGGCGAGCCGAGAAACGCTCGACCACTCCATCATGTACATCTTCGCCGTCGCGCTGGAAGACGGCGGCTGGCACCACGAGCGCTCCTATGCGCCCGAGCGCGCGCAGCGCAAGGCCACCGTTGAGCTGTGGCACAAGATCTCGACGGTCGAGGACAAGGAGTGGACCCGCCGCTATCACAGCCACGATCCGAAGGACAAGGCGTTCGGCGGCAAGGTCGTGGTCAAGCTCAAGGATGGCCAGGTGATCGAGGACGAGCTTGCGATCGCCGACGCCAATCCGCTCGGCGCGCGCCCGTTCAAGCGGCCGGACTATATCAAGAAGTTCCGCACCTTGTCGGAAGGCATCATCGCGACCGCCGAGCAGGACCGCTTCATCGCCGCCGTCGAGCGTCTGACGTCATTGAAGGCTGGCGAGCTGACCGAACTCACCTTCACGGTGGATGCGAAACTGCTGGGTGCGAAATCCGCTCACGGCATTTTCGACTGGGTTGCCGGTGCACCGGCCGCGCGCGCCGCGGCTGGACAATAAAACACGACAAGAAGAGTTCAGAGTACAGGGAAACGCCGAAGGAAACCTCATGACTGAAGCCGTCAAACCCGCTCCCAAGAAATCGGTCGCGCTCTCTGGCGTCGTCGCCGGTAACACCGCGCTATGCACGGTGGGCGTCACCGGCAACGATCTGCATTATCGCGGCTATGACATTCTTGATGTCGCGGAGACCTGCGAGTTCGAGGAGATCGCCTATCTCCTCGTTCACGGCGTGCTGCCGACGCGGGCGGAACTGAGCAGCTACAAGACCAAGTTGAAGGCGTTGCGCGGCATTCCATCCGCCGTGAAGAGCGTGCTGGAACGGATTCCCGCCGCCGCCCATCCGATGGATGTGATGCGCACCGCGGTCTCGATGCTCGGCTGCGTGCTGCCCGAGGCGCACGATCACAATCAGCCCGGAGCGAAAGACATCGCCGACCGGCTGATGGCCTCATTGGGCTCGGCCCTCTTGTACTGGTATCACTTCTCGACCAATGGCAAGCGCATCGACGTGGAGACCGACGACGAGTCCATCGGCGCGCATTTCCTGCATCTCTTGCACGGCAAGAAGCCGTCGGCCTCGCATGAGCGGGCGATGCACACCTCGCTCATTCTGTATGCCGAGCATGAGTTCAACGCCTCGACCTTCACCGCGCGCACCATCGCCGGTACGGGCTCGGACATGTATTCGGCAATCACAGGGGCGATCGGCGCGCTGCGCGGTCCCAAGCATGGCGGCGCCAATGAAGTCGCGTTCGAAATCCAGCAGCGCTATCGCGACGCGGATGAAGCGGAAGCCGATATCCGCAAACGGGTCGAGGCCAAGGAGGTCGTGATCGGCTTCGGCCACCCGGTCTATACGGTGTCCGATCCGCGCAACAAGGTGATCAAGGAAGTCGCGCGCAAATTGTCGGGTGAGAACGGCGACCCGCGCATGTTCGAGATCGCCGACCGCATCGAGGCGGTGATGGCGCAGACCAAGAAGATGTTCGCCAATCTCGACTGGTTCAGCGCGGCGTCGTATTATGCGATGGGCGTGCCGACCGCGATGTTCACGCCACTGTTCGTGATCTCGCGCACGTCCGGCTGGGCGGCGCATATCATCGAGCAACGCGTGGACAACAAGATCATCCGTCCCTCGGCGAACTATATCGGGCCGGAGAATTTGACATTCGTGCCGATCGAGGCGCGCGGCAAGTCGTCCGCCAAGACCAAGGCGGCATGAAAGACATGAAAAGACTCGTGCAGCGTAAAACCAGCGTGCCGCATCAGACCAAAGCCGTCTGAGGCGCATCACAGAAGGAAAGCCGTCATGACTTATCTCATCGGTGCGTCGCTGTCGGACGTTCCTGCGGGTGAGCGCTTCCGGGCACTCCTCAAGCGTCCGGGCATCTTGCAGATACCGGGCGCGCATAACGGCATGGCGGCGATCCAGGCCAGGGATACCGGGTTCGACGCGCTGTATCTGTCGGGCGCGGCGATGACGGCGTCGATGGGTCTGCCGGACCTCGGCATGATCACGGTCGATGAAGTGTGCTTCTTTGTGCGTCAGGTGGCGCGCGCCAGCGGCCTGCCGGTGCTGGTCGATGGCGACACGGGTTACGGTGAGGCGCTCAACGTGATGAACATGGTGCGCGCATTCGAGGACGCGGGCGCCGGTGCAGTCCATATCGAGGACCAGTTGTTGCCCAAGAAATGCGGCCACCTCAACGACAAGAAGCTTGCGGACGCGCGCGACATGGCGGCTAAGGTCGCCGCCGCCGCCAAGGCGCGCAGGCATCTGTATCTGATCGCGCGCACGGATGCTGCGGCAAGCGAGGGCATCGACGGCGCGGTGGCGCGCATCAAGCTCTATCTGGAAGCCGGCGCGGACGCGATCTTCCCCGAGGCACTGACCTCGCGTGAGATGTTCGCCGAGGTCGCCAAGCGGCTGCCGGGCGTCACGCTGCTCGCCAACATGACCGAGTTCGGCAAGACGCCGCTGATCCCGGCCTCCGAGTTCGAGGCGATGGGCTATCGCATGGTGATCTGGCCGGTGTCCTCACTGCGCGTCGCCAACAAGGCGCAGGAAAAGCTTTACACCGTGCTCAAGCGTGACGGCGTTGCCACGGCAGCCGTTCCCGAAATGCAAACCCGCGCCGAACTCTACGCCACGATCCGCCTCCACGATTACGAAGCCCTCGACAAATCAATCGTCGAAACAATCGTCCCACGCGCCGCAGAGTAGGATTGCGGTGGAGTTCAAAAATAAGGCGTAGGTTGCGAGACTGCACCCTCGTCTTGCCCCGGACGCGATGCAGCGCGTTGAGCGGTGCGTCGCAAGCGCGGCGGCTGTAGCGGCCCGATCGACGGCGCGTTATTTCATGCCGCACATCGCGTCCGGGGCACGCCGAACGCGGGTAGCGTATTTTCAACAGCCTGCTAAAAGACTGGTATGGACCTGAGCGAACGCAAGAAGCTGGTGGCCCCAGGCGGCGAGACCAAGGTCTTGCTGCATTCCTGCTGCGCGCCCTGTTCCGGCGAAGTGATGGAAGCGATGCTGGCTTCCGGCATCGACTACACGATCTTTTTCTACAATCCGAATATTCATCCCGAACGCGAATATCTCCTGCGCAAGGACGAGAACATCCGCTTCGCCGAAAAACACAATGTCGGCTTTGTCGATGCCGATTACGACAAGGACAATTGGTTTGCGCGGGCGAGGGGCATGGAGTGGGAGCCGGAGCGCGGCATCCGCTGCACCATGTGCTTCGACATGCGCTTCGAGCGCACCGCGCTTTACGCGCATGAGCACGGCTTTCCGGTCATCACCAGTTCGCTCGGCATCTCGCGCTGGAAGAACATGGCGCAGATCAACGATTGCGGCGTGCGGGCGGCCTCGCGTTACGAGGGTCTTTCCTACTGGGACTACAACTGGCGCAAGGGCGGCGGCTCCGCCCGCATGATCGAGATCAGCAAGCGCGAGGAGTTCTACCAGCAGGAATATTGCGGCTGCGTCTATTCGCTGCGCGATACCAACGCCCATCGCCGCGAAATGGGCCGCGAGCCGATCGAACTCGGAACGCAATATTACGGCCGGCCCAACGGCTCCGATGAGCCCACCGACGTGACCTGAGTGGGCGACTTCCCCTTTGACGGTGGGCAGCGCCGACCCTAACTAGCAATTGTCGTGGTCTTCGGTCGCGGTTCTTTGGAACTTGTCCGAAGCTAAGAGGGAATCCGGTGCGGCGCGGCTCGCGTCAAGGCCGGAGCTGCCCCCGCAACTGTCAGCGGTGAGCGTCTGTCCATTCGTGTCACTGAAACCTGAAGGTTTCGGGAAGGCCGGACAGACGCATTGATCCGCGAGCCAGGAGACCTGCCCCGGCAACATGAATCCTCGGGCGGGGCGTCCTGGTGGTGCGATTTGCGGTTTCGGCAGCTCATGGCTGCCGGAGCGCGGACGCGTCATCCGGCCTTCGGCCCATAACCTTAAAGAGGTCAAGCCGTGTCCCATTCCTCGCTTCCCGTCGCCACGCTCGGAACGCCCCGTATCGGGCCGCACCGCGAACTCAAGACCGCGCTGGAGGGTTTCTGGTCTGGCAAGATCGACGAGAAAACACTCGTCGAGACGGCTGCCAAGCTGCGTGCGGACAATTGGGCGCGCCAGAAAGCACGCGGCATCACCGTGATTCCGTCGAACGATTTTTCGTTCTACGATCAGGTGCTCGACACCAGCGTGTTGGTCGGCGCCATTCCCGAAGTTTACGGCTGGTCAGGGGGCGCCGTTTCGCTGAAGACCTATTTCGCGATGGCGCGCGGTTCGGAAGGCGATGGTGAGGCGTGCGAGCACGGTCATGCCCACACGCATCATCACGGCATGCCTGCGCAGGAAATGACGAAATGGTTCGACACCAATTATCACTATATGGTGCCGGAATTCGCCAAGGGCCAGACATTCGCGTTGTCCTCGACCAAGCCGGTCGATGAATACAAGGAAGCCAAGGCTCTCGGTTTTGAGACGCGTCCGGTGCTCGTCGGCCCGGTCACTTTTCTCAAGCTCGGCAAAGCCAAGGATGCCTCCTTCGATACGCTGTCGCTGATCGACAGCCTCGTGCCGGTCTATGTCGATGTGCTGAAAAAGCTCGCCGCAGAGGGTGCGGAGTGGGTGCAACTCGATGAGCCTGCACTGGTGCTGGATCTCGACAAATCCGCCCGTGATGCGCTGGTCAAGGCTTACGGCACGATCGCCAAAGAGGTGCCGAACCTCAAGATCATGCTGAACACCTATTTCGGCGCGCTCGGCGACAATCTCGACACCGCATTGTCACTGCCGGTCGCCGGTCTGCATCTCGATCTGATCCGCGCTCCGTCGCAGCTTGATGACGTGCTCAAGAAGGCGAGGCCGGACCTCGTGCTCTCGCTCGGCGTGATCGATGGCCGCAACGTCTGGCGCGCCAACCTGCCGGAAATTCTCGATCGCATCGAGCCGATCGTCACCAAGCGCGGCAAGGATAAGGTCGAAATCTCGCCGTCCTGCTCGCTGCTGCATGTGCCGATCGATCTCGATACAGAAATTGGCCTTGATCGGGATGTGAAAAGCTGGCTCGCCTTCTCGCTCCAGAAAATGAGCGAACTGGCCGCGCTGGGCCACGCACTCGCTTCAGGCCGGGCCAGTGTCGCGGTCGCACTCGATGCGTCGGCTGCAGCAGCGGCTGCGCGGAAAGCCTCGCCGAAAGTTCACAACAAGGCGGTTGCAGACCGTGTTGCGGCGATTACGCCAAGCATGTCTGATCGCAAAAACCCGTTCGCGGTTCGCGCGAAGGCGCAGCGTGAGAAATTCAAGCTGCCGGCGTTTCCAACCACCACCATCGGCTCGTTCCCGCAAACCAGTGAAGTCCGCAAGGCCCGTGCCGCCCATACCAAGGGCACCCTCTCGGATGCCGACTACAACAAATTCCTGCGCGAGGAGACGGAGCGCACCGTCCGCTGGCAGGAGAAGGTCGGTCTCGACGTGCTGGTGCATGGCGAGTTCGAGCGCAACGACATGGTGCAGTATTTTGGCGAGCAGTTGTCCGGCTTTGTCTTCACCAAGAATGGCTGGGTGCAGAGTTATGGTTCGCGCTGTGTGCGTCCGCCGATCCTGTTCGGTGACGTCTCACGCCCCAAGCCGATGACGGTGGAATGGTGGGCATACGCACAATCGCTCACCGACCGTCCGATGAAGGGCATGTTGACCGGCCCCGTCACCATCCTGAACTGGTCCTTCGTGCGCGACGATATTCCACGCAGCGCCTCCTGCCGCCAGATCGCGCTTGCGATCCGCGATGAGGTGCAGGATCTCGAAACGGCCGGTGCGACGATGATCCAGATCGACGAAGCGGCGCTTCGCGAGGGTCTGCCGCTGCGCCGCTCGGAGTGGAAGACCTATCTCGACTGGGCGGTCGGCAGCTTCCGCATCTGCGCTTCCGGCGTGAAGGACGAGACGCAGATCCACACCCATATGTGCTATTCGGAGTTCAACGACATCATCGACGCCATCGGTGCGATGGACGCCGATGTCATTTCCATCGAGACCTCGCGCTCGAAGATGGAACTGCTCGATGCTTTCAAGACCTACGAATATCCCAATGAAATCGGGCCGGGCGTGTACGACATTCACTCGCCGCGCGTACCCGAAATCAGCGAGATGACCGACCTCATGACGCTGGCGCGGCATCGGCTCGCCGATGCGCAGCTTTGGATCAATCCCGATTGCGGCCTCAAGACCCGCAAATGGGATGAGGTCGAACCGGCGCTGATCAACATGGTCGCCGCCGCGAAGGAAGTCCGCTCACTTTCTCGCTGAGTCTCATCGGCATCTTGTCAAGAAAGGTGGCGAACTTTCGCCGCCTTTTTTATTGCGCGAAAGTTGCATGCGTATCGCAATTTCGAGGGCGCTATCGTCTTGCGCCTTTTATGCAAACAGGTGACATTGCTTTGGGGGAAGGGCGAATCTGTTCCATTGCGGTTCGAGGAGAACGCATGTCTGAAAGTCTTACCACCCGCGAGGCCAGTCCTGGCGGCACCAAAGTCAACGGCCTCGATCTTCGCCGCGTCGGCTCCCACCCCAATCATTGGTATCCCATCGCCTGGTCGAAGGAAGTCAAACCGGGCAAGGCTCACGCCGCGCGTTTCGCCGGCGAGCCGATCGTTGTCGTGCGGCCGAAAGAGGGCCCTGTTTTCGCACTGGAAGACCGCTGCGCGCACCGGCAGATTCCGCTGTCCGGCGGCGTGGTGAAAGATTGCGCGATCCGCTGCGGCTATCACGGCTGGAGCTACGACGCGACGGGCAAGTGTATCGACGTGCCGTATCTCGGTAAGGACAAGCTGCCAAATGGCGTGAAGTCCTATCCCTGCCGGGAGCAGGATGGCCTGATCCTGATCTGGCCGGGCGATCGCGCTGCCATCACGGAGCTTGGTCCGCTTGGCGCGGCCAGTGACAAGGAGTTCAAGACACGGCAGTTCGGCGAAAAGGTGCGCTGCCATTATACATTCATGCACGAGAACCTGATGGACATGAATCATCAGTTCCTGCACCGCAAGCAGATGGGCCAGATCTCGCCGCGTTTTCTTGGCCGCCGCCTGGGCGATAATTGGCTTGAGGTCGATTACAGCTTCGCGCGCACCGAAGGAAGCCAGCCGATCGGTGAGGCGCTGATCCTGTCTAGCCGCCGCGGTGCATCCCGTGAGCACAAGGATCTCATGACGATCCGCACGGAATACCCCTACCAGACGCTGCGGATATGGACCTCGGGCGATGAGCCCGTGATGAATTTGTGGATCGCTTATGTTCCGCTCGACGCCGAGCAGAAGTGGAATCGCACGTTCGGATTGTTGTCGGTGCGCCGCCCGAAAATTCCCGGCATTCTCGATCTCGCCTGGCCGGCGCTGGTCTGGTTCACCGACCGGATTTTCGCCGAGGACCGCGAAATCGTCGAGCAGGAGCAGGCGGCCTACGATGCCCAGGGAGAGGACTGGAATCAGGAGGTGTTTCCCCCGATCCGCGATCTGCGCACGCTGCTCGCATCGAACGGACAGGTGATGGACAAGGTGGAGCGCCACGCCGAAATCAGTCTCGTGCCTTGACGGTCTGATGCTCTGAAGTGATTTGAAATTCAAACGGCCGCGGCGGTGTCGCGGCCTTTTTTATTTGCCAGATGTTTCTTCGATCAGCTTCAGCAATTCGCGCGCAATCAACCCGTCCGGATTTGCCAATTCGTCCAGAATTGAAAAATGATGATGGCCGGGCAAAATCTCGTCGCTGACTATGAGGCCGAGGCCTCGCGCGGCCTGCGCGTAGTCGCGGGTCTGCCGCTGCAATTCCGGCAACTCGTTGCCGCCCGCGACAAGGCGCTGCGACGGCAGGCCCTTGCGCAGGCGTCGCAATGGACTGAGCCGCTCAATGTCGTCCTGCGTGAATTGCAGGGTGTCGTTGATATAGTTCAGCGCCAGTGGCTCGAGATCGAAAATGCCGCTGATCGGCAGCGCGCCCCGCACGGCCGGATGCTCGCACGCCATCGACGCAAGATGGCCGCCCGCTGACCAGCCGGAGACATAAATCCTGCTCTTGTCGAATCCCAGATCATTCGCATGATTTGCCAGATAGGTCAGGCTGGCTTCGACCTCGGCGTAAATCTGCGACAGCTTTGCCTGTGGTGCGAGTGTGTAGCCCACCGACACGAAATCGATGCCGTGGGCATTCGGACCTGCGGCGAGAAACGAAAACATGTCGCGCGAATTGCGGATCCAGTATCCGCCATGGATGAACACCAGCAGTGGCGCGTTCGCTCGGCCGGACGGGAAATGATCCAGCCTGGTGCGTTCCTGAGGGCCATAGGGAATATCGAGCTTTACGCCCTGCGCCGTACGCGCGACGGCGCTGCGCGTGCGCCATGACTCCAGCCACGCGGGATTGTCGCTGACGGCTGCGCTATTGTTATAGGCCGCGTCGAGCGCCGCCCGGTCCATTCCACGAAAGAGTGCGGTGCCGCTCATCCGAATATCCGTCTGCTTGTTGACGATCGAAGCCATGTCATACCAAGCCTTGCCACGCGCGCCGGGCCGAGACAAGGACATTGAACTCAACTCCGTTTCACCGCAATCTCGACGGAGAATTTACGCCGCCGGAGATCATCTTGCCCGACAGAATTTCACCGTTGGCCCGGCAATTCATCGCCTCGCCCAATCATGACGAGCGCGTCGGTGGCATCGTTGATATTCTGCTGCTGCATTATACCGGCATGCCGGACGCCGATGGCGCGCTGGCGCGGCTGTGCGATCCGGAGGCCAAAGTTTCGTCGCATTATCTGGTGCGCGAGAACGGCGAGATCATTCAAATGGTGCCTGAGGATCGCCGGGCCTGGCACGCCGGGGTGTCGTATTGGCGCGGCGCCACAGACATCAATTCACGCTCGATCGGCATTGAGATCGCCAATGCCGGACACGACGGCGGTTGCCCGGACTATCCGGCTGTGCAGATCGACGCTGTCATCGCGTTGTGCCGCGATATTTTAAGCCGGTGGCCGATCTTGCCGGGCGGAGTGCTGGCGCATTCGGATGTTGCGCCGACGCGCAAGGAAGATCCTGGCGAATATTTTCCGTGGGACCGCCTTCACGAAAACGGTGTCGGTCTTTGGGTGGATGACGCAGCGGCTGAGAATACTACGCCCGTCGATACGCAGGCTCGCGCGTTGTTTCTTCTGGCATTGGCGGAGTACGGATACGGCGTGATTGCTTCGGGAGGCGAAGACGGCAACGCCGAAGCGGTGATCGCCGCTTTTCAACGCCATTTTCGCCCGCGATTGGTGAGTGGCATCGCCGACGTCTCCACCGTCTCCCGTCTGGAAAAGTTGATGCGTGCGCGGGCCATCTCCTGAGCGTTAGCACCGCCTGTTGGAAGTTCCTGCAGCGCACGCTGCAAGTCCGATCCAGGAACGTCCAATAGAAAGCGGAACTGGAATTATAAATTCTCGCCTCCATGACTTTCCGAAGTTCGTGAAAGGTGGTGCCGAGACCGAGCACGAATTTTGAAAAGTGGATCCGAGTAACGGTTTGGCAAGCAATCGTGGTTAGCAAATGGTGAAACCATTTTAAGGATGGCAGCCATGAGCGACCAGAGTGCCGACACGTCTCCAGATCCCGCAGAAGAGACGGTGCATCACGCCTCGTCCGAACTGGTTCCAACCGGCAACACGCATCGCGAGACGCAGGACATGCACCACGATGTCCCGCATTCCAAAGATATCGCCTTGCAGCTCCTGACGCCGCAGTCGTCCTGGGAGCGTACGTTCGGCGATCCTGCGTCGTTTGGCGACAAGCTTTTCGATGAAAAAGCTTTTGAGGAGGCCCTTCGTGACCCCGCTGCGCCTGCGCCAGAGCATGCGCGTCGCGGGTTGCCGCTGGCGGCGATGATCGCGATGGCCGCCGTCGTCGGCGCGATCAGCGGTGCGGCCGCGACTTTCGGGGTGACGCATTTCGCGGCCAACGATCATGCGGCGACGACCGTGGCGGAACGCGGCCGGTCGATCGACGATGCGATCGCCAGGGTCAACGCCGATCTCGCATCGGTGAAAGCCAATGTCGAGACCACGACCAAAACCAACAGCAACAAGCTCGCGAAGCTGAGCGAGACCGTGGACAAGCTCAAGGCGTCCGACGTCACCGGCTCTATCGCCCCGCCTCTGCCAGCGTCGGTTCCATCGCCCGCGCCGTCCGTTGCGGCGCCTGCGACACAATTCGGCCGATTGCCGATCGTGGACGGTTGGATTTTGCGTGAAGTCGCCGATGGCGGCGCCTTGATTGAGGGGCAGCAGGGTGTTTACGAGGTGTTCGCGGGCGATCCGCTGCCGGGTGTCGGCAAGATCGAGGCGATCCGCCGCCAGGACGGGCGCTGGGTCGTCGTCACCACAAGGGGCCTGATTGTCGCGCGGTAAAATCCGCGCGGTCCTTGTCGTTAATCCTTCGTTGCGGTAATCGCTCAGCGAAGCGTGAATTCAACGGTAAAATTTGACAGGTCCGCTGAACGGAACGGCATGAGTTTGGGTGCGATGTTACAGCCTCTGAATGAGAGGAAATCGCATGACCGGCAATCGCATCATCCCGCGCAACAACGTAGTCCAGTTCATCGCTGCGCAGATCGGCGATGCCGACGAAGATGCGTTGACCCATGGCAACGATAATTGCTGCCCGCATTGCGGAGGGATCATGCTGCCCGGCGACAAGGCGTCGGATTGCTCGATGGCGCGCGCCCAGCCGGTGGGACCGCGTCCCGCGGACGATAACGGCTTATGCCTCGTATTATGATCGGCGCGGGAGAGGCTCCCGCGCCGGACAAAATCAGACCTTCAAATTTTCCGCCGAGGTCTTGCCGCGATTGGCAACCTCTTCGTATTCGACCGTCTGGCCTTCATTGAGCGAGGACAGACCCGCTTTCTCGACCGCCGAGATATGCACGAA
Organism: Afipia sp.; assembly: GCA_036398335.1. GTDB lineage: Bacteria > Pseudomonadota > Alphaproteobacteria > Rhizobiales > Xanthobacteraceae > Afipia. The sequence continues at coordinate 15,601 of DASWQB010000059.1, forward strand.
CACATCCTTGCCGCCTGCGGCCGGCTGGATGAAACCGTAGCCCTTGGTCGCGTTGAACCACTTCACAGTGCCTTTAGCCATTCCTCTAGTCTCCAAACAATTTTCATCGATAACGAACGGTCGGGCCCCGGAACTGGAGTGTCCAACACCCACACGTTACGCGGGAAAAAAGCTTGTTCATAGACACTCACTGAGGATTTGTTTGTCACATTGCACAGCTTCGTTGCCCAGCAACGGGACGCCACGGCAGTCGCCGATGCTTTTGCAGTGCGAAGAACCCCCGGGTCGCCCGGAGCCGCCCCAGTTAAAATCCCCGGCCGCATCGTGCGGCCGGGGATTTTTAATCCAGCAGCGCTGGGTTCAATAGCAGACGTTGATCGTGCGCCAGCGAAGGCCGTAAGGGGTCGCAACGCGGCGGCGTACATAGCAGCCGCCTCCGTTATAAGCGCCGGCGACGATCACAGGGCCGAAACCGAAGCCGCGATGGCCCCAGCCATGATGGCCCCAACCTCCGCCGCCGTGCCAGCCGTGCGCGGATGCTGCGGTGGGAGCGAGGGCAGCCGCGCCGAGCGAGGCGGCGGCGACAAATCCAAGAGCAAGTTTGCGATACATGACCATTCTCCGGATAAACATCAGGGCCTTATCGCCCTTCGCATATTGGTTGCGCGGGCGGGGCGGGAGGTTCATCGGCTGATGAGAAGCATTGCTGGGGAATAAAAAAGGGTGCCAAAAGGCCGGTTATTCGGTCTTTTCGACCTCATCGGCGCGCCGCAGCAGGTCCTTTGCGAGATCCGACAGGACGGGGCGGGGCAGTGCGTCAAAAGGAAGCGGCCGGGTAACATCCACCGCCGCAAGGCCGAGCCGGGCGGTCAGAAGGCCGTTGAGGAGGCCCTCCCCGAGCCGCGCCGACAGTTTGGCCGCGATGCCGTGACCCAGCACCTGCTGGATCAGGCTGTCGCTCGCTGCCATGCCGCCGGTGACGGCGAGATGGGCAATGACGTGGCGCATCAGCCGCACCAGGCCGAGTGTGCCGGGGCGTCCGCCGTAAAGCCGCGCCAGTTGCCGCACCAGCCGCAGCGCGGCGGCGAACACGAACAGCACGTCGATCACCGCGCCGGGACTGACCGCCGTGACGATCGAGACCCGCTGTGCCGCGCTTGTGATCAGCCGCCGCGCCTCCTGATCGAGCGGGGCCATCAGTTCGCGCTCGGCCAGACGCAGCATGTCGGCGCCATCGATGATGTCGCCGGCATGGCCCTGCAAGGTGGCGCGGGCGCGGGCGAGACGGGGATTGTCATGGGCGACCTTGAGCAGGTCGCGGACGATGGCGTCGCTGTCCTTGCGGTCGTCGCTGACCAGCACGGCGGCGGCGCGTTCATGCAGTTTCTCGATCGTCTCCAGCCGCGCCAGCGCCAGTGCTTCGCGCGAGATCACGACGACCAGCGCGATGACGGCCAGCACCGCAAATCCGAGACCGATAAAGCCCAGCCCCTGGCTGCGGGCAAACAGGTCCTCGACCAGATTGGAGATGCCAAGGCCCAGACCCAGCACGACGAGGCCGCCGAGCGCGCCCCAGAACAGCATGCCCCAGCCGAAACCGTTTCGCTGCGGCACCATCGGCGCGTCAACCGGGACCGGCAGCAGCGCAGTATCCGATTCAGGGGCAATGTGAATGCGCCCCCGCGCGGGATGCGCGGTATCGTCATCCGTCGCTGTCACGACCACGCGCGGATCGTCGAGCTTGAACGCGGTGGGTTTGCGGTGATGGGGACGCTCGCTCATTTCAGCCGGTCTCCGATCATGAATTGTAGCGCGCGGTCGAGACGAATATGCGGCAGGGCTGGCGTTTCACCATAGAGGCGTTCGACCAGCGGTGGACGGAATTTCAGGAACCTGAAATCGGTCTCATCATGGTTTGAAGCACTGAGGCCCCGAAACGTGCCGCCTTCGGTGAACAGCGTGTCGATATTCACAGGCAGGTCGCCGGGAAAGGTCGCCACCTCGGTCTCGCCGTCGAATGTTTCACCGCCAGAAATCTCGCCCTTGACCGGCGTGCCGATGATCGAGGGCAGTGTTTCGCGGCCCTGCGTCACCATGGCTTCCCGCGTGGCGCGTACGGCGGCGAGCGCGACCACGTCCGTTTCGGCGCCCGCGAATTGCGCGCGCGCGGCGGCGCGATCCACCATGCGGCGCAAGATGGCCTCCAGCCGGTCGTGGCTGGTGCGGTGCAAATGATCGGCTTTCGTCGCCGCGAACAGGATGCGGTCGATGCGCGGGCGAAACAGTGTGCTGAGGATCGTGCTGCGGCCGATATTGAAGCAGTCGAGAATGCCCGAGAGCGCGCCTTCCAGATCGCGCAGTGCCTCCGGTCCGGCGTTGAAGGCGGCCAGCGCATCGACCAGTACGATCTGGCGATCAAGCCGCGCAAAATGATCGCGGAAGAACGGCCGCACCACGATGTCTTTATAGGACTCGTAGCGCCGCTCCATCATCGCCCACAGCGACCCTTGCGGCGCAGCGGCGTCCGGCGGCAGAGCGAGCGGCGCGAATGTGAGCGCGGGCGATCCCGCCAGATTGCCCGGCATCAGGAAACGGCCCGGCGGCAGCAGGCTCATGGCGAAACGCTCATCGCGGCAGGCGCGCAAATAATCGGTGAACAGCCGCGCGGCGGTGAGGGTGGCCTGTTCGTCCTCGCTGTCCATTGGCCTCAGCGTGGCGAGGTGTGCGTGAAAAGCGGTGGCAAGTTCTGCGCGTGGGCTTTGGCGCGACAGAGCGAGGCTTTCCGCCGACCACTGCGCGTAGCTTTTGTTCAGCAATGGAAGATCGAGCAGCCATTCGCCCGGATAGTCCACGATGTCGAGGGTTAGCCTGCGCTCCGCGCCGTTGCCGCGTTGATAGTCGATCACGAGCCGCAATTCGCTGATGTCCACCGTCGAATTCGGCCAGCGCCGTTCGTCGATCAGGGTGCGGACATGGCTCTCATAGGCGAAGCGCGGCACCGCGTCGTCCGGTTGCGGCTCCAGCCGCGCCCCGGCAATGCGCCCGGTGGAGAGTGACTCGAACACCGGAAATCGTCCACCGCGCAAAAGCCCGTTCACCAGCGCCGTGATGAACACCGTCTTGCCTGCGCGTGACAGGCCCGTGACGCCAAGCCGCACCGTGGGATTGAACAGGCTCTCGCCGTATTCAACCAGCGATCGGGCAGAGAGGCGAATGTCCTCAAAAATGTCGGAAAGTCCGGATGCCATGATGCGATCGAAATGAACTGGAGAATTGGAGAATGAATTGGCCGATGTCTGCCCGGCGCGAAGCTTCTGTGAAGTTGGCGACGGCGGCCGCATAAATCAAGTTTCAGTCCTGTCATGAATCTTGATAACGCGGCCCATGACAGCGCCGCTTTCTGGTGTAGCCTCGTTGCGTGAGGCGCAGAAAATTAACCGTTTCAGATTGACGATCGCCAGATGAGATTTTTGAGATACCTGAAAATCTTCCGCTTGAGGGAGCCGGACTATACGCCCCACGTCACGCGCGCGGGGCTGGTGCGCTGGGATTACGATCCCCACGAAATTCTCGCCGACGGCATCGTTCACCTGCTTGGCATCGTGCTCGGCGTCGTGGCGGTTCTTGTTCTTCTTGGATTAACGGCGATCTACGCGACGACGGCGCAAATGGTCTCGGTGGCGATCTACGCGGCCGGTCTGGTCGCCATGCTCACGATTTCAGCGAGCTATAATCTGTGGCCCGTCTCGCCCGCCAAATGGCTGCTGCGCAGCGTCGATCACTCGGCGATCTTCGTCCTGATCGCCGCGACCTACACGCCGTTTCTGGCCCAGATACACGACCGGTTTATCGGCGGGGCGCTGTTGGTCGGTGTCTGGTCGGTCGCAGCCTTCGGCATCGGTCTGAAAATCTTCGTTCCGGGCCGCTTCGAAAAGCTCTCGCTTGGGCTTTATCTCGCGCTGGGCTGGAGCGGGGTGGTCGCCTATGACAGCCTGTCTTCGTCGCTGCCGAGCACGACGATGTGGTTCATCGTTGCCGGTGGTCTGCTGTATTCCTTCGGCGTGATTTTCCACGCCTGGCAGCGACTGCGTTTTCAAAATGCGATCTGGCATTCTTTTGTTCTGCTCGCCGCGGCTTGCCATTACACAGCCGTGCTCGATCTGGTGCTGATCTCTGGCTGAGATTGGCCGCCATGATTGGCGGCCATGATTGGGGCCATGGCCTCTTCACCAGACACCTGTTGACACACGCCGATTTCTGGAAATTGTCATACCGCTTTGCGGCGGCCCGTCCGGGCCGCTTATCCCCATTTGAGGACGTCAAACGATGCGTGAATATTCGATCGCCGCCATTCCCGCCGATGGTATCGGCCCGGAAGTCATTTCCGCCGGCGTGACCGTGCTGGAAGCGCTGCAAAAGCGGCTGGGCGACGTTAAATTCAATTTCAAGACATTCGATTGGGGTTCGGACTATTACAAAAAGCACGGCGTGATGATGCCGGCAGATGGTTTGAAAACGCTAAAGCCGTTCGACGCGATCTATTTCGGCGCGGTCGGAGCACCGGACGTGCCTGACCACATCACGCTGTGGGGTCTGCGCCTGCCGATCTGCCAGGGCTTCGATCAATATGCCAATGTGCGCCCGACCAAGATTCTGCCGGGCATCACTTCGCCGCTGCGCAATGTCGGACCCGGCGATCTCGACTGGGTCATTATCCGCGAGAATTCCGAAGGTGAATATGCCGGCAATGGCGGGCGCACCCATCGCGGCTTGCCGGAAGAAGTCGCGACCGAAACGGCGGTGTTCACCCGCGTTGGCGTCGAGCGCATCATGCGCTTCGCGTTCAAACTGGCGCAGGGCCGCCCCCGTAAAAAACTCACCGTCTCGACAAAGTCGAATGCGCAGCGGCATGCAATGGTGATGTGGGACGAGATCGCTGAGGAAGTCTCAAGGGAGTTCCCCGACGTGACATGGGACAAGACCTTGGTGGATGCGATGACCGTGCGCATGACGCTCGACCCGAGGAGTCTGGACACTATTGTTGCCTCGAACCTTCAGGCCGATATTCTCTCCGATCTCGCCGGTGCATTGGCCGGGAGCCTCGGCGTCGCGCCGACCGCGAATATCGATCCGCAGCGACGTTACCCCTCGATGTTCGAGCCGATCCACGGCTCGGCTTTCGACATCACCGGCAAAGGGATCGCCAATCCGGTCGCGAGCTTCTGGACCGCTGTGCAGATGCTGGAGCATCTGGGCGAAAAAGACGGCGCGGCGCGGCTGATGCGCGCGGTTGAAAAGGTCACTGCGGCGGGCATCCTCACTCCGGATGTCGGCGGCAAGAACACCACCAAGGACGTGACTGATGCCGTGGTGGCGGAGATTCATTCGTCCAACATATAAGGCGCTTCGGCTGGTTGACCGCCGACGCTATCACGGAAAAGTAACAATCGTGCGCGGAAAGGCATGTTCTGCGCGCGAACCTTTTTGCAGGCTTAGCGTTGATGGACGCGACATTCCTTGGCCGAAGGAGTGCCCATTTGTTTGACCGCTTTGCTTGCGAGGATATTTGCCGTCTCCCATTGAAGACTACGCGCTGATCGGCGATTGCCAAACCGCCGCCCTTGTCTGCCGCAATGGTTCGATTGACTGGCTGTGCTGGCCGAGTTTCGACTCCGATGCCTGTTTTGCCGCATTGCTGGGCGAGCCGAAGCATGGGCGCTGGCTTGTTGCGCCGGCCGATAAAATAACGTCCAGATCTCGAACCTATCGCGGTGACACCCTCATTCTCGAGACCACTTTCGAATGCGAAAGCGGCGCAGTGACGCTGATCGACTTCATGCCACCGCGCGGCGAGGCATCGGATGTCGTGCGTCTGGTGCGCGGCGATCGCGGCACCGTCAGGATGACCAGCGAACTGGTGTTGCGTTTCGGCTCCGGCACCAACGTTCCATGGGTAAAGAAGATGGAAGATGGCTCTACGCTGGCGATCGCCGGTCCCGATATGGTGGTGCTGCGCACGCCGGTGAAAATGCGCGGTGAGAACATGACCACGGTCTCGAAATTTGAGGTCAAGGCCGGCGAGATCATACCCTTTGTGCTGACCTATGAAGCTTCGCATTTGCCGGTACCCGAAGCGATCGACCCCCACGCGGCCCTGACGGACACCGAAGCGTTCTGGGCCGAATGGTCGGCACGTGGAAATTTCAAAGGCAAGCATCGCGATCTGATCCAGCGCTCGCTCATTACGTTAAAGGCGCTGACCTACGCGCCGACCGGCGGCATCGTCGCGGCGCCGACCACCTCGCTGCCGGAAAAGCTCGGCGGTGCGCGCAACTGGGACTATCGCTATTGCTGGCTTCGCGACGCGACCTTCACGCTGCTCGCGCTGATGAACAGCGGCTATCGGGAAGAGGCGGCGGCGTGGCACAACTGGCTGCTGCGCTCTGTGGCTGGCTCTCCCGCCGACATGCAGATCATGTATGGCATCAGCGGACAGCGCCGCCTTCTCGAATGGGAAGCTGACTGGCTGCCGGGCTACGAGGGCGCCAGGCCGGTGCGCTTCGGTAACGCGGCGCACGCGCAATTGCAGCTCGATGTGTATGGCGAGCTAATGGATGCTTTTCATCAGTCGCGCGTGATGAAGCTCGATCTCGACGACGGCACGTGGGCGGTCGAAGTTCAGCTTCTCAAGCATCTCGCGACGATATGGGATCGTCCCGATAGCGGGCTTTGGGAAGTACGAGGGCCCGGCAAGCATTATGTATTTTCGAAAGTCATGTGCTGGGTAGCCTTCGACCGCGGCGTCAAAAGCGTGGAGATGTTCGGTCTCAAAGGCCCGGTCGATGAGTGGCGCGCGCTGCGCGACCGTATCCATGCGGAGATTTGCCTCCATGGTTTCGATCCCGGCGAAAACAGTTTTATGGAAGCGTACGGTTCGCACGCGCTCGACGCGAGCCTGCTCCTGCTGCCGGCTGTCGGGTTCCTGCCGGCATCCGATCCGCGCATTGCCGGCACTGTCGTTGCCATCGAAAAGCATTTGATGCGAGATGGCTTTGTATTGCGCCACGATCCGCGCGTGAAGCGGCCCGGCGAGGACGAGCCGATCGAGGGCGCATTCCTGGCCTGCACGCTCTGGCTCGCGGATGCCTGCGTTCTGGCGGGCCGCATCGAGGATTCGCGGACGCTGTTTTGGCGCGTCGCGGATGTGGCGAACGATCTGGGCTTGCTGTCGGAAGAATATGACAGCATCGCCAAACGCCAGACCGGCAATTTTCCTCAAGCGCTGACGCACATCGCGCTGGTGAATACGGCGCAGAATATTTTCGCGGCGCTGCATCCGTCCAAACCGGCGGTGCAGCGCTCCGATCCGGTGGATCAGCGCGCCGACGCCTGAGTTCAGGTCATCTCGAGAATTTGTGCGATGGCCTTTGCGAAACCGTCTTCGGTGTTCGACGACGTGACATGCGTGGTCTGCTGCTTTACGGCGTCCGATGCATTGCCCATCGCGAACGACACGCCGCTTTTTCGCAGCATCGGCAGATCGTTCACCATGTCACCGAGGGTCGCGATGTTTTGCAGCGGGATATCCATCCGCCGACTCATCGCTTCGACGAACGTGCCCTTGTCGAAGCCGGGCGGGGTCACGTCGAGATAATAATTCTGCGAGCGTGCCGCCAGCGCGGCCTTGCCGAGAGCGGGCTGCAACGCAGCCTCGCACCTCGTGAGCAAATCGAAGTCCGCGCTGACGCCGACGAGCTTGCAGATGGAATCGATGTGTGGCTTGTGATCCGGGATCAGGTCTGGCGCGGTCTGGATGGTCTTCTGCTCATGCGGCACGTACTGGCCGTCATCACGGAAGATCAGCCATTTCCGGTTAGTGAACATCCACACGTCGACGCCGTATTTCCTGAACATCTCGAGACTAAGCGTGACCGCATCGCGCGGGATCGTGTGCTGCTCGACCACCGAAAAATCCGGATTGACCAGCGAGCTGCCGTTGAACGGCCCGATCGGCAATTGCAGATCGAGCGGCTCGAACAGCATGCGCATCCCGAATGGAGGCCTGCTGCTGGTCACCGAGAATGCGATGCCGCGTGCGCGCAGGGCCTTCACGGCGGCGGCGGCGGCGGGGGTGATGCTTTTGTCCTTGGCCACAAGTGTGCCGTCGACGTCGGAAATCACCATGCGGATTTGTGTCATGTTGGTTGTGTGCCTGCGCTGGCCGGCAGGTGCAACTGCCGGATGATGTCATTAGCGATGGTGTCCGCGGGTGCGTCGATGCCGACTGTAATCGCGTGCTCATCCGGTGTGGGCTCTTCCAGTGCTTCGAGCTGGCTGGCGAGCAGGGAGGGCGGCATGAAGTGGCCTGTACGGTGATCGGTACGGCTCGCGATTACTTCCGGCGACCCTTTCAGATAAACGATCCGGACGTCCCTGCGTCCATGCACCAGAACGTCGCGATAGGCCCGCTTCAGTGCCGAGCACGCGATCACCACGGGGCGGCCGTCTGCGGCGTAACGGTCGATCAAGGCGGCGAGGGTGCGCAACCAGGGCCAGCGATCTTCGTCGGTCAGTGCGATGCCGCCGTGCATTTTCTCTACGTTCGTTTTGGGGTGATAGAGATCACCGTCTTCCGACGCGAAGCCTAGCTTGCGCGCGAGCGACTCACTGATCGTGCTTTTCCCTGAGCCAGAGACGCCCATCACGATAATCGCCGCAATAGGTTTTGTGTGATCACCGGGCATGAACGGAATTGTCGTTTGTCTTTTGTGGCTCGGCGGCTTCATCGATCAGCCAGATCGTCTCACCATTCGCCGCATGTGCGCGTGCTGCCGGCAAATTCTCATTCGCGAACACACGGCTCAAAACAGCTTTCTTGTCGTGACCTGAGGCGAGGAACAGCATTTCATGCGTCGACCCCAGGCACGGTAGGGTGAGGCTGACGCGCGGCACGAACGGCGCGACGTTGGCTTGCGGCACGCCTGCAACCCAAAGCCTGGTTTCGCTTGCGGCCGGAAATCCGGGAAACAGCGATGCCGTATGGCCGTCGGGACCGACGCCGAGCAGCACCAGATCGAACAGCGGGGCGCTGCCGCGCGAAGCCTGAAACGCGCGCAGATCCTGTTCGTAGAGCCGTGCCGCCACGTCGGGCGTCGCGGCATCGGTGCGGATGAGGTGAACATTCTGCGGCGGCGCGCAGGCCTCGAGGAAGGCGCGGCGCGCCATCCCCATATTGCTGAGCGGATCGTCATGCGGCACGAAACGGTCGTCGCCGAAAAACCATTGCATGCGATCCCAAGGAATTTGCTTGCGCCATTCAGGGGAGGCCAGCAATTCATAGAGCCGCTTCGGCGTCGAGCCGCCTGTAAGACAAACGGACACAGCTCCTTGAGTCCGTTCGATGCGTGCGATCAGGCGCTGCGCGGCAGCCTCCGCGAGCGCCGGAGCATTCTTCACCACGACGATCTGCGGTGCAGTATTCATTCGCGGTCTGCCGCGCGCCAGCTTCGGCCGTCGCGCTGGAGCAGATCGTGCGCTTCCTTCGGCCCGTCGGTGCCGGCACGATAGATCGCAAGTCCGTTGCCGCCGGCTTTTTTCCATGCGTCGATAAAGGGCTGCACGGCCTGCCAGCCCGCCTCGACGCTATCGGCGCGCTGGAACAGGATATTATCTCCGATCATGCAATCGTAGATCAGCGTCTCGTAGCCGGTGCTCGGCGCGGCCTTGAAGTAGTCCTTGTATTTGAATTTCATCTCGACGCCGTCGATCGTCACCGCCGGACCCGGCACCTTGGTGTTGAACTGAAGCGTCACGCCTTCGGTCGGCTCGATGCCGATCACGAAATAATTGCGCGACAGCCGCTCCACCTCGGTGGTGCGGAACATCGAGAACGGCGCGCGCTTGAATCGGATCGCGACTTCCGTACGCTTGGCCGTCATCGCCTTTCCAGTACGTAGATAAAAAGGCACGCCGGCCCAGCGCCAGTTATCGATGGTCAACTTCAGGGCGGCAAAGGTCTCGACCACACTGTTGGGATCCACGTCCGGCGTCTTGCGGTAATCGCCGATCTCCTTGCCGCCCGCGATGCCGTCCACATATTGCCCGCGCACGGAATTTTTCAGCGCCTCGGCTTCGGTCTGGATTTGAATCGCCGCGAGCACCTCGCCTTTTTCAGAACGTACCGAATGTGCATCGAAGCGGGACGGCGGTTCCATCGCCACCAGCGCGAGCAACTGGAACAGATGGTTCGGCACCATGTCGC